>JBKHWX010000179.1:0-7010 GCA_046566325.1 Actinomycetes bacterium
TGTGCGCCTTCGCCTTCGTCGCGTCCGTGAAGCGGCCCGTGGACTCGATGACGACGTCCGCGCCGAGCTCGCCCCACGGCAGCGCGGTCGGGTCCTTCTCCTCCAGCGCCTTGAACGACTTGCCGCCCACGGAGATCTCGTCGGAGGAGTAGGAGACGTCCTCGAGGCGGCCGAGGATCGAGTCGTACTTGAGCAGGTGGGCGAGGGTCTTGTTGTCCGTCAGGTCGTTCACGCCCACGACCTCGATGTCGGCGCCCGACGCCACTACCGCCCGGTAGAAGTTGCGCCCGATCCGGCCGAAGCCGTTGATGCCCACGCGGATGGTCAAGAGTGTCTCCTCACGACGGGCCGGCCAGCGCGACCGGCGTGACTCTGTCCGACCAGGACCGTGTTCTCGGTTGTCGCGGCCCTCGCTCCTGCCGACCCTACGCGATACCGGCTGGTAGACCCGAGTCGGGAGCGTTGGTTCAGGCAGCGTTGGTTCAGGCGTCCAGCATCTCCGAGGTCAGGTTCGCCTCCGTGCCCGGGATGCCCAGGTCCTTCGCGCGCCGGTCCGCCATCGCGAGCAGGCGCCGGATCCGTCCGGCCACCGCGTCCTTGGTCATCGGCGGGTCCGCGAACTGGCCCAGCTCCTCCAGCGACGCCTGCTTGTGCTCCAGGCGCAGGTGGCCGGCCACGCGAAGGTGCTCGGGAACGTCGTCCCCCAGGATCTCGAGGGCCCGCTCGACCCGCGCCCCCGCCGCCACGGCAGCCCGGGCGGACCGCCGCAGGTTCGCGTCGTCGAAGTTGGCGAGGCGGTTGGCGGTCGCGCGCACCTCGCGGCGCATCCGCCGCTCCTCCCACGCGAGGACGGCGTCGTGGGCACCCAGGCGCGTCAGCATCGCGCCGATCGCGTCGCCGTCCCGGATCACGACCCGGTCGACGCCGCGCACCTCGCGGGCCTTGGCCTGGATCTCCAGGCGGCGCGCGCCGCCGACGAGCGCCAGCGCCGCCTCCGGCCCCGGGCAGGTGACCTCGAGGGACGACGACCGGCCCGGCTCCGTGAGCGACCCGTGCGCGAGGAACGCCCCTCTCCACGCGGCCTCGGCATCGCACGTGGAGCCCGACACGACCTGCGGCGGCAGGCCCCGGACCGGCCGGCCCCGCTGGTCGAGCAGCCCGGTCTGGCGTGCGAGCGACTCGCCGTCGCGCACCACGCGGACGACGTAGCGCGTTCCCCGACGCAGCCCGCCGGACGAGATCATCAGGATGTCGCTCGTGTGGCCGAAGACGTCGGCGATGTCGCGGCGCAGGCGGCGGGCGGCGACGCCGGTGTCGAGCTCGGCCTCGATGACGATCCGCCCCGAGATGATGTGCAGGCCCCCCGCGAACCGCAGCATCGACGACACCTCGGCCTTGCGGCAGCAGGACTTCGTGATCTGAAGACGGCCGAGCTCGTCCTTCACCTGTGCCGTCAACGCCATGGCGGACATCCTGCCACCGGGATCCGGCGCCGCCGCGGCGTGGCCCGATTCGTGAGCCTTGTGTGGCTTGTGGCGGAGTAGGCGCGCTACGGCCCGGTATGCGACGCGTCCCCGAGCACGCGGTCGAAGACGTCCCGGAACGCGGCGGCCAGGCGTAGCGGGTCGTGCTGGGCGGGCTGGGTGACCGAGGAGACCTGGCGCAGCACGAGCTCGCCCCCGAGACGCTCGACGGCAGCGGACAGGTCGGAGACGTCGTCCACCGAGCGGGGGTCGGCGAGGACGACGTCCACGGCCAGGCCGCTCGCGTGCTGCTGGAAGACCCGGACGTGGTCGGCGGCGCTGAACCCGTCCGTCTCGCCGTACGGGGCCGCGAGGTTGAGCACGAGGCACACGCGCCCGGGGCCGCCGACGAGGGCGTCGCGCAGGTCGGGGACGAGCAGATGCGTGATCACGCTCGTGAACCACGAACCGGGACCGAGGACGACGAGGTCCGCGGAGCGGACGGCCTCCACGGCCTCCGGGCAGGCCGGCGGGTCCCGCGGCAGCAGGCGGATTCCGGTCACCAGGCCCGGCGTCGTCGCGACCTCCGCCTGCCCCCGCACGACCAGGTCGCCGCCCGCCAGCCCTTCGACGTCCGCCTCGATGTCCATCGGCACGGTCGAGACGGGCAGCACCCGGCCGCGCGCCCCGAGCAGGCGGCCGACCCAGTCGAGCCCACGCACGGGGTCGCCCAGCAGCTCCCACAGCGCGACGATGAGCAGGTTGCCGACCGCGTGCTGGTCGAGGTCGCCCTTGCTGGAGAACCGATGCTGCATCACGTCCCGCCACGTGCGTCCCCACTCGCCGTCGTCGCAGAGCGCGGAGAGTGCCATCCGCAGGTCACCGGGCGGCAGGACGCCGAGCTCGCGACGAAGCCGACCGCTCGAGCCGCCGTTGTCGGCGACGGTGACGATGGCGGTCAGGTCGTGCGTGAGGTGCCGCAGGGCGGACAGCGAGGCGGCGAGGCCGTGCCCTCCACCGAGGGCCACCACCCGCGGGCTCATCACTCGCGCCCCAGGTCGCGGTGCAGGCTCCCCGCATTGACCCCGCGCGCCCGCAGCTGCGCGGCGATCTCCTCCGCCATCGCGACCGACCGGTGCTTGCCACCCGTGCAGCCGATCGCGATGGTCACGTAGGCCCGGTTCTCCTGCTCGTAGCCGGACATCACGGGCTCGAGCGCCCACACGTAGCGGTCGACGAACACCTTGGCGCCGGGCTGCTGGAGCACGTACTCGCTGACCGGCTCCTCACGGCCGGTGAGCGGGCGCAGCTCGGGGATCCAGAACGGGTTCGGCAGGAACCGGACGTCGACGACGTGGTCGGCGTCGACGGGGATGCCGTACTTGAACCCGAACGACATCACGGTGACGCGCAGGCGGGTGGGGCCGCCGTCCGAGAAGGTCTCGAGGATCTTCGCGGTGAGCTGGTGGACGTTGAGGTCGGACGTGTCGACGACGAGGTCCGCGGTACCGCGCAGGTCGCCGACGAGCTCGCGCTCGCGCTCGATGCCGTCGAGGATCCTCCCCTCGGCCTGCAGCGGGTGCGGACGGCGTACCGACTCGAAGCGCCGGACCAGCGCCTCGTCGCTCGCGTCGAGGAACAGCACGCGCAGCCGCACCCCCCGGGCCCGCAGCGCCGAGAGCGCCTCGCGCACCTCGGTGAAGAAGGAGCGGCCGCGCACGTCGACCACGACCGCGAGCTGCGGCAGGGACGTGCCGACCTTGGCGGCGAGGGCGGCCAGGGGCGCGAGCATCTGCGGCGGGAGGTTGTCGACGACGAACCAGCCGAGGTCCTCGAGCGCGTTCGCCGTCGTGGTGCGCCCGGCTCCGGACATCCCGGTGATGACGAGCAGCTCCGGCGTGCGGCTCTCCTCGTCGCGCTCGGTCGGGGGCGCGGTCGTCACGGCTCTCTCCTGGTGCTCGGGGTGGGGTTGCCTCGGCGCTGGCGCCCCCATCCTCCCAAACGCGCTGCGTCCAGTCCCGTGGACGCCGCACCTACGCCGTCGGGGGGTGGCAGGCGTCGAGCCCACCGAGCGAGGCCAGGACGTCGGCGAGCTCGGTCCGCGACGAGATGCCCAGCTTCGTGTAGACGTGCCGGAGGTGGAACTCGACGGTCTTGGGGCTGAGGAAGAGGGCCGCGGCAGCCTGGCGGGTCGTCCGACCGGACGCGAGCAGGTGGGCGACCTGGAGCGCCTGAGGAGTCAGGTCGCGCGCCAGGCGCGGCGTGTCTGCTGTCCGCGGGTGGACAGGGTGCGCCGGGTCGAGCGAGCGCTGCTCCGCAAGGATCGACTCGACGGTCCCATCGACAAGGAGACACGACCATGAGCCAGACAACGGAACACACTGGGCGGCTCGCGGGCAAGGTCGCGATCGTGACCGGGGCGGCGCGCGGCATCGGTCGTGCCGCCGCCGTCGCCATGGCGCGAGAAGGGGCGAGCATCGCGGGGCTCGACATCGCCGGGCCGGTCAGCGACATCTTGGAGGTGGTGCCGTCGACCGCCGACGACCTGGCCGAGACGGGTCGGCTGGTCGAGGCGACCGGTCAGCGCTGGGAGGCTCAGGTCGTCGACCAGCGCGACATCGCCGCCCTGCGCACGAGCGTGGACCGCGCGGTGGAGCGTCTCGGGCAGGTGGACATCCTGTTCGCCAACGCGGGGGTCCAGGCGTTCAAGGCGATCGCGGAGATGGACGACCGCGACTGGTCGGACCAGATCGAGAACAACCTGACCGGCACGGCCAACGTCCTGCGCGTGGTGGTGCCGCACATGATCGAGCGGGGATCGGGCCGCGTGATCATCACCTCCTCGACACAGGGCCGGCACGGGACCAAGTACGGCAGCTCGTACTCGGCGTCCAAGTGGGGGCTCATCGGGTTGGCGAAGTCGGCCGCGCTGGAGCTCGCCGAGCACGGCATCACGGTCAACACCGTCGTGCCTGGGCTGATCGACACGCCGTTGACGCGACACGAGGAGCGCTACGCCCAGGCGCTGGCCTCGTCGGGCGAGCAACCGACCGGGGACCCGGAGCAGGACGAGCCGGCCGCCGCCCGCGTCAAGAAGACGAGCACGCCGCTCGACGTGCCATGGCTCCAGCCGGAGGACGTCGCACCGGTCGTCGTCTTCCTCGCCTCGGACGACGCACGCATGGTCACCGGCGCCACGTACGACGTCACCGGCGGCGACAGCGCGAACAACCTCGCCTGACGCTGCTCTCGACCGACTGATGGTCCCCCGACGGGGAGGATCGGGGCCGCTCAGCCGTCGAGCAGCTCGCCGGTCGCCGCGTTGACGGCAGGCGCGACGGCTTCGGCCCGGTCGCCGTGCAGGTGCTGGTACACCGCGGCGGCCGTCGTGCTCCCGAAACCCGGAACCGTCGCGATCTCCTGCACGCCGGCCGCCTTGAGGTTCTTCAGCGACCCGAAGTGGCGCAGCAGCGCCTGGCGGCGGGTCTTGCCGAGCCCGGGGACGTCGTCCAGCACGCTCTTCGTCATCGACTTCGAGCGCCGCTGGCGATGGAAGGTGATCGCGAACCGGTGCGCCTCGTCCCTCACGCGCTGCAGCAGGTACAGGCCCTGGCTCGCCCTGGGAAGGATCACCGGGTAGTCGGAGCCCGGCAGCCAGACCTCCTCGAGCCGCTTCGCGAGACCGCAGAGGGCGACGTCCTCGATGCCGAGCTCGGCGAGGGCGCGGGCGGCGGCCGCCACCTGCGGCTGGCCGCCGTCGACGACCACGAGCTGCGGGGGGTAGGCGAACTTGCGGGGGCGGCCGGTCTCCGGATCGAGACGGGTGTGCTGCGCGTCCTCATCAGGGCCGTGCTGCGCATCGTGGCCCGCGTTCCGGTTGCCGTTCTCACCCTCGCCGTCACCGGGGTCGCCGAGGTCGAGGTCGCCCGACTGCTCGCGCTCCTCGAGGTACCGCCGAAACCGCCGGCTGATGACCTCATGGATGGAGCCGACGTCGTCCTGGCCCGAGAAGCCGCGGATCGCGAACCGGCGGTACTCGCTCTTGCGGGGCAGACCGTCCTCGAAGACGACCATCGACGCCACGACGTCCGTGCCCTGCAGGTTGGACACGTCGTAGCACTCGACGCGCAGCGGCGCCTCTGGCAGCCCGAGAGCGTCCTGCAGCTCCTGCAGCGCCTGGCTGCGGGTGGTGAGGTCACCGGCGCGCCGGGTCTTGTGCAGGGCGAGGGCCTGTTTGGCGTTGGTCGTGACCGTCTCCATCAGGGCCTTCTTGTCGCCCCGCTGCGGCACCCGGACGTCAACACCCGACCCGCGGACGCCGGTGAGCCACGCCGCGACGTCCTGCGCCTGGGCGGGCTCGTGCGGCACGAGCACCTCGCGGGGGACGACGGTTGCGTCGGCGTCGCCGTACACCTGCTGCAGGAGGTGCTCGACCAGCTCGCCGTCGTTCAGGGGCTCGACCTTCTCGACGACCCAGCCGCGCTGCCCGCGGACCCGGCCGCCGCGGACGTGGAAGACCTGGACGGCGGCCTCGAGCTCGTCCTCGGCCAGCCCGAACACGTCGGCGTCGGTGGCGTCGGGCAGGACGACGGCGCTCTTCTCCATCGCGCGGGTCAGCGCGGCGACGTCGTCCCGCAGGCGGGCGGCCTTCTCGAACTCGAGGTCCTGCGACGCCTGCTGCATCTGCTTCTCGAGGCGCCGCACGAACCGCTGCGTGTTGCCGGCCATGAAGTCGCAGAAGTCCTCGGCGAGGGCGCGGTGGTCCTCGGGGCTGATCCTGCCCACGCAGGGTGCGGAGCACTTGTCGATGTAGCCGAGCAGGCAGGGCCTGCCGACCTGGTGCGCGCGCTTGAACACGCCCGCCGAGCAGGTCCGGACGGGAAAGACGCGGAGGAGCAGGTCGACGGTCTCGCGAATCGCCCAGGCATGGGCGTACGGCCCGAAGTACCGCGTGCCCTTGCGCTTGGCGCCCCGCATCACCTGGACGCGGGGGAACTCCTCCCCCATCGTCACCGCGAGGTACGGGTAGGACTTGTCGTCGCGGTACTTGACGTTGAACCGCGGGTCGAACTCCTTGATCCAGGAGTACTCGAGCTGCAGGGCCTCGACCTCGTTGGCGACGACCGTCCACTCGACGGAGGCCGCGGTCGTCACCATCTGCTGGGTGCGCTGGTGCAGACCGGCGAGGTCGGAGAAGTACGAGTTCAGGCGCGACCGCAGGCTCTTCGCCTTGCCGACGTAGATGACCCGGCCGTGGGCGTCACGGAAGCGGTAGACGCCCGGCGAGTCCGGGATCTCCCCCGGCCTCGGCCGGTACGTCGCTGGGTCGGCCACCAGCCCAGGGTAGGTAACGCCTCCGACACCCCTGCGTCAGACCCACATGGGCTTCCGGCGCGCGAGAGATCCGACAAGCCGTCGTGGAGCTACCCCAGGACGAGCGCGTTCCCTTCGTGCCGGACCGGTACCGCCGGCAGCGGTGAGGTCGCGGGGCCCTTCTCGACCGCACCCGTCGCGGCGTTGAACCTGCTGCCGTGGCTCGGGCAGACC
>JBKHWX010000180.1:0-8904 GCA_046566325.1 Actinomycetes bacterium
AAGTATCGCGCCAGACGGATCGCCGTGTCAGCCGTGATGCCGCGCTTGCCGTGCACGATCTCGTTGATCCGCCGCGGCGGCACGCCGATCGACACGGCCAGCTTGTTCTGCGTGATCCCGAAGCCCCGGACGAAGTCCTCCATCAGGATCTCTCCCGGATGGATCGGCTCTATCAGGTCGTCCTCAGTGGTAGTCGACGAGCTCGACATCTTCCGCACCTCCATCTCTCCAGACGAAGCAGATACGCCACTGCGCGTTGACGCGGATGCTGTGCTGCCCACGACGGTCCCCGATTAGTCGCTCCAATCGGTTCCCGGGTGGGACCCGGAGATCATCGACATCCTTTGGCGCATGGATCAACTCAAGCTTCCGCAGGGTCACGCGCTGCACCGTCCGGTCAACGCTCTTCACGTACTGCTCGTGCCAGATGCGCTCGGTGTCCTTGCTGCCGAACGATCTGATCACGCAGCCAGTGTATGACGCACTCCGTCAATAACGCTACACGTTAAATCGGAACTCCACCACGTCCCCGTCCGCCATCACGTAGTCCTTGCCCTCGATGCGCACCCTGCCGCGGGCGCGAGCCTCTGCCAGGGAGCCGGCGTCCACGAGGTCGTCGAACGAGACGACCTCGGCCTTGATGAAGCCGCGCTGGAAGTCGGTGTGGATCACGCCGGCGGCCTGGGGCGCCGTCCAGCCGCGCTTGATCGTCCAGGCGCGCGTCTCCTTGGGGCCGGCGGTGAGGAACGTCTGCAGACCCAGGGTGTCGAAGCCGACACGGGCGAGCTGGTCGAGCCCCGACTCCTCCTGCCCGACCTCGGCGAGCAGCTCGGCCGCCTCCTCGGGGTCCAGCTCGGCGAGCTCGAACTCCGTCTTGGCGTCCAGGAACACGGCCTCGGCGGGGGCGACGAGCGACTCGAGCCGGCCGCGCAGCCCGGTGTCGGCCAGCTCCTCGGTATCCAGGTTGAAGACGTAGAGAAACGGCTTGGTCGTCAGCAGCTGCAGCTCGCGCAGGTGGTCCGGGTCGATGTCGCGGCCGCCCGCGTAGAGGGTGTCGCCCTTCTCGAGCACGGCCTGCGCCTGCAGCGCCGCCTCCAGCAGCGCGGCCTCCGTCCGCTTGCCCTTGACCTCCTTCTCCAGGCGCGGGACGGCGCGCTCGAGCGTCTGCAGGTCGGCGAGCACGAGCTCCGTGTTGATCGTCTCGATGTCGGAGGCCGGGTCGACGAGACCTCCGACGTGCGCGACGTCCGGGTCGGTGAAGGCGCGGATCACCTGGCAGATCGCGTCCGCCTCACGGATGTTGGCCAGGAACTTGTTGCCCAGCCCCTCCCCCTCGCTCGCTCCCTTGACGATGCCGGCGATGTCCACGAACGACACGGTCGCGGGGACGACGCGTGCGCTGTCGAACACCTCGGCGAGCGTCGCGAGGCGCGAGTCGGGCAGGGAGACGACGCCCACGTTCGGCTCGATCGTCGCGAACGGGTAGTTCGCTGCCAGCACGTCGTTCTTCGTCAGCGCGTTGAACAGCGTGGACTTGCCGACGTTCGGCAGTCCGACGATGCCGATGGTGAGGGCCACGGGGTCAGAAGCCTACCGGGACCGTACCGGGACCCGGGAGTGGCGGGATTCCGTGATCAGCTCCTCCGACGCGTCGATCATGGAATCCAGCCACCCCTTGCCGCCCTTTGTCGGCGCACGGGCGCGGCAGCCCTTCCGTTGTCGGTGCCGCCTGCCATGGTCCGTCCATGGACGTTGCCGTGATCCTGCTCGTGGTGCTCGTCGTCGGTCTGCTCGCCGGCGGCGGCGGGTTCGTGGTCGGCAGGGCGGGGGGCGGCGCACGGTCTGCGAGCCTGCGCATCGAGCGGGACCTGCTCGCGTCGCGCGTCGCGGACCTGGAGCGGACGGCAGGGCAGGACACCGAGCTGGCGCTCGCGCTCGCCCCGCTCACCTCCAGCCTCGCGCGGGTGGAGCACCAGGTGGGGGCCTTGGAGCGAGACCGGATGACCCAGTTCGGCCGCCTCGACCAGCAGCTGGCCGCCGTCCAGCGAACGGAGGAGGACCTGCGGGCACAGACGGCAGCGCTCGCGGGCGCGCTCCGCTCGCCGAACGTGCGCGGCGCCTGGGGCGAGGTGCAGCTCAAGCGCGTGGTCGAGCACGCCGGCATGCTCGACCGGGTCGACTTCACGCTGCAGCTGGCGGGCAGCACGCCGGACGGCGACCAGGTGCGCCCGGACGCCGTCGTCCACCTGCCCGGCGGCAAGCACGTCGTCGTGGACGCGAAGGCTCCGCTCGCGGCGTACCTCGAGGGCGTGCAGGGAGCGCGCAGCGGCGAGCGTGGCGACGAGACCGCGGACCGCCAGCGGGCCGCCCTGCACGAGCACGGCAAGGCGCTTCGCCGCCATGTCGACGCCCTCGCCGGCAAGCAGTACTGGACCGCCTTCTCGCCCGCACCCGAGCTGGTCGTCTGCTTCGTCCCGGGCGAGTCCTTTCTCGCAGCGGCGTGCGAGGCCGACCCCAGCCTGCTGGAGTACGCCATGGCGCGACGGGTCGCGCTGGCCACCCCGACGACGTTGCTCGCGATGCTCCGCACCGTCGCGCTCACCTGGCAGCAGGACGCCCTCACCGGCAGCGCGCGCGAGCTGTTCGACGTCGGTCGCGAGCTCTACGGTCGGCTGGCCGGGCTCGGCACCCACCTCGACCGGCTCGGCCGCTCCCTCCAGCGCAGCGTCGAGGACTACAACGGGCTGGTCGGGACGGTGGAACGCAGGGTGCTGGTCAGCGCGCGCCGTATGCAGGACCTCGGCGTCGCCGACGGGAAGCTGGTCGAGCAGGAACCGCTGACGTCGAGCGTCCGACCCCTGTCGGCACCCGAGCTTCTCGACGAACGCGACGCCTCCTGACGAGCGGACTACGGCCTGGCCTAGGAGCGTGAGAGGTTCAGTCGGCGTGCGAAGCCGGTCGCCGACTCCGCCAGGCCAGACATCAGCAGCTGCTGGTCGGCGGAGACGAGAGGCACGGCCAGGGCACGAGCCGCCGCGGCCCATGCGGCGTCATAGAAGGACAACCCGTGCTCCCCGGCGAGGAACGCGGCGTCTCTGAGCTCCGCGACCGTCAAGATCAAAGGAGCGCCGCACATCGTCACCACGTCGTCCAGCTGGTCGGCCACGGCGTCCGCGGACCATCCCAGAGCGCGAGTCAGGACGTTGCCGAGCTCGTACAGGGCCAGATCGAGGACGTGAACCGTGATATCACCCGCGACGTGGGCTGCACGGATCGCATCAGCCTCTCGGGCTTCCGGCTCTCCTTCAGCGTGAAACCACTTCAGCAGGACTGACGTGTCCACGAGAAGACGTGTCACGGTCGAGTGTCACGCTCGTTCCGGATCAGCTCCGCGGAGTCGAAAGACCCCGCGTTGCTGAACCGTGCCCGGGAGCGGGTGAGGGCCTCGGTCATCGCCGCGCTGTCGCGGCGCGCCAGCTCGTGGCGAGCGGCCTGCGCGAGAAGAGCGCTCCTGGTGCTGGACCGCAGCTTCGCTTCGGCATCGATCTCGGCCAACAAGTCGTCCGGTAACGACACCATCACCTTGGCCATACCTCAGTATAGCCGGATGGATAGCCGCTCAGCGCCGTCCAGCGCCCCCGAGCTCCTTCCGCAGCTCTCGTGGCAGCGAGAACATCAGGTCCTCCTCCGCCGTGCGGACCTCCTCGACGTCCTCGAAGCCGTGCTCGGCCAGCCAGCGCAGCACCTCCTGCACCAAGATCTCGGGGACGGACGCGCCGGACGTGACGCCGACCGTCGTGGCGCCGTCCAGCCAGGCCTCGTCGATCTCACCGGCGTGGTCGACCCGGTGGCTCGCACCCGCGCCGTGCTCGAGCGCCACCTCCACCAGCCGGACGGAGTTCGACGAGTTCGCGGAGCCGACGACGATCACGACGTCCGCGTCCCGGGCGAGCTTCTTCACGGCCACCTGGCGGTTCTGGGTCGCATAGCAGATGTCGTCGCTCGGCGGGTCCTGCAGCGCAGGGAAGCGCTCGCGGAGGCGCCGTACCGTCTCCATCGTCTCGTCGACGCTCAGCGTCGTCTGCGACAGCCACACCACCTTGGACGGGTCGCGGACCGTCACGGCGTCGACGGCGTCCGGGCCGTCGACGAGCTGCACGTGCTCGGGCGCCTCCCCCGACGTCCCCTCGACCTCCTCGTGCCCCTCGTGACCGATGAGCAGGATGTCGAAGTCGTCCCGGGCGAAGCGGACGGCCTCCTTGTGCACCTTGGTGACCAGCGGGCACGTCGCGTCGATCGTCGTCAGCCGCCGGCTCGCGGCCTCGGCCTTCACCGCGGGCGACACCCCGTGCGCCGAGAAGATCACCAGTGCGCCCTCGGGGACCTCGTCCGTCTCGTCGACGAAGACGGCGCCCCTCGCCTGCAGGGTCGACACCACGTGCTTGTTGTGCACGATCTCCTTGCGGACGTAGACCGGCGCGCCGTAGTGCTCGAGCGCCTTCTCCACCGCCACGACCGCGCGGTCGACACCGGCGCAGTAACCTCTGGGCGCCGCGAGCAGCACGCGTCGTCCCGTCGCCTCGCCGGACGACGCGAGGCCGGTGCTGGTGGCGCCGGGGCTTTCGCTCGTGGAGTGGTCGGTCTTCGCTGTCACCCTTCCATCGTAGGTTGAGCCCCGTGACCGCAGCCTCCTCGCCGCAGCCGCGCACGCTGCCGCAGACCGCTGCGGACACCTCATCGGAGCAACCGTGGCCGGTGCGGCTGCTCACGATGAAGATCAGCGACTACGTCGCCCGCATGCCCTGGGTGTGGGTCGAGGGCCAGATCGTCGAGCTCAAGCGCCGCCCGGGCTCGACGACCGCCTTCCTGACCCTCCGCGACCCCGACGTGGACATGTCCCTGCCCGTGACCTGCCACATCCGGGTCCTGTCCGGCCTCCCCGACGGCGGCCGGCACGGCATGCGGGTGGTGGTCCGCGCGAAGCCCGAGTTCTGGCCGAAGCGGGGCTCGCTGCAGCTGTCCGCCGTCGAGATCCGTCCGGTGGGCGTCGGCGAGCTGCTCGCCCGCATCGAGCACCTCAAGCGGGTCCTAGCCGCCGAGGGCCTGTTCGACGAGGCCCGGAAAAAGGACCTCCCCTTCCTTCCGCGCGCGATCGGGCTGGTGTGCGGGCGGGCCAGCGCCGCGGAGCGGGACGTCGTGGTGACGGCCCGGCACCGCTGGCCGGGCGTGCGTTTCGTCGTCCGCGAGGTCGTGGTGCAGGGCGCGGGTGCCGTCGAGGCGGTCAGCGCCTCCGTGGCCGAGCTGGACGGCGTCGCCGAGGTCGACGTGATCGTCGTCGCCCGGGGTGGTGGCTCGCTGGAGGACCTGCTGCCGTTCAGCAACGAGACCCTGCTCCGTGCCGTGGCGCAGTGCCGCACCCCGGTCGTCAGCGCGATCGGGCACGAGGTCGACTCACCCCTGCTCGACCTCGTCGCCGACGTCCGTGCCTCGACGCCGACGGACGCCGGCCGACGCGTCGTGCCGGCCGTGCACGACGAGCTCGCCGGGCTGGGCGGCATGCTGAGCCGCCTGCGTCGCTCCGTCCGGGCGCGGCTGGACGCGGAGGACGCGCGCCTGGAGGTGCTCGCCGCGCGGCCCGTCCTCGCCGAGCCGCGGGTCGTCGTCGAGCAGCACGCGGCCGCCGCCGACGACCTGAGGCAGCGGGCTCGTCGTGCGCTGCGGGAAAGGCTCGACCGGGCGGGCGGCGAGACGCGGTACCTCCGGGGGACCGTCCAGGCGCTCTCGCCGGCGTCCACCCTCCAGCGCGGCTACGCCGTCGTCCAGACGGCCGAGGGGACCGTCGTCCGTGCCGCCGAGCAGGTCGACGTCGCCGACGCGCTCCGCGTGCGCCTCGCGCAGGGGGAGCTGGCCGCGCAGGTCACCGCCGTCTCCGTGCGGGGCCCGCGGAACGGAGCCTCCTAGGGTGAGCCGCATGACCGCATCGGGCACGGATTCGCCGCCCACCTCTCCCTCCGCGAGCGGGGACGACGTCGACTCGCTGTCGTACGAGCAGGCTCGTGACGAGCTGGTCCGGGTGGTGCAGCGGCTGGAGGCGGGCGCCGCCACGCTCGAGGAGTCGCTGACCCTGTGGGAGCGCGGCGAGGCGCTCGCCGAGCGCTGCAGGAGGCTCCTGGAGGGCGCGCGGGCCCGCCTCGACGCGGCGACCTCCGGGGAGAGGCCCGACGAGGACGGCTGACCTGCGGCCATCCGGCCGGCCCCCGTCGTGACCACCGAAACGGGAAGCGGGGACCGACCCGCCGATAGCATCGTGCCGGCCCGACGGGTCCGACGAGGCGCGCCTACCACGAAGGAGTCGCCGTATGAGCACCCCACCGAACACGGACGTGCAACCCGAGGCCCGAAGCGCCGGCAACCGCGGCGTTCCCGCCGAGCTCGTGGTGGGCAAGGAGGCCCCCGACCGCAACCTCGCGCTCGAGCTCGTCCGGGTGACCGAGGCCGGGGCGATGGCCGCCGGTCGGTGGGTGGGGCGGGGCGACAAGAACGGTGCGGACGGCGCGGCGGTGAACGCGATGCGCTCGCTCATCGGCACCGTCGAGATGGACGGTGTCGTCGTCATCGGCGAGGGCGAGAAGGACGAGGCCCCGATGCTGTTCAACGGCGAGCACGTGGGCGACGGGACCGGGGCCTCCTGCGACGTGGCCGTCGACCCCATCGACGGCACGCGCCTGACCGCGCTCGGGATGCCGAACGCCGTCAGCGTGCTGGCGGTGGCGGAGCGAGGCGCGATGTACGACCCGAGCGCGGTCTTCTACATGGACAAGCTCGCGACGGGACGTGAGGCGGCGCACGTCGTGGACATCCGCCTCCCCGTCGGGGAGAACATCCGACGGGTCGCGACGGCGAAGGGCAGCACCCCGGACGACGTGACCGTCGTCGTCCTCGACCGCCCGCGCCACGACGAGCTCGTGAAGCAGATTCGCGCGGCGGGCGCGCGGATCAAGCTGATCACGGACGGCGACGTGGCCGGCGCGATCATGGCGGCCCGCGACGGCACGGGGATCGACCTCATGCTCGGCATCGGCGGCACCCCCGAGGGGATCATCGCGGCGTGCGCGCTGAAGTGCCTGGGCGGCTGTCTCCAGGGCAGGCTCTGGCCGCGGGACGACGACGAGCGGCAGCGCGCGATCGACGCCGGGCACGACCTGGACGCCGTGCTGACGACGGACGAGCTGGTGCGCAGCGACAACTGCTACTTCGTCGCCACCGGGATCACGGAGGGCGAGCTTCTGAAAGGCGTCCGGTACGGCCGGGGCTCGGTGCGGACGCAGAGCCTGGTGATGCGATCCAAGTCCGGCACGATCCGCCTCGTGGAGAGCGAGCACCAGCTGTCGAAGCTGCAGGCCTACGCCTCCGTCGACTTCAGCCGCGCCGGCTGAGGGGCCGGCATGGAGGCGGTCCCGGAGGGGGACGTGCTGGTCGTCGGCGAGGCGCTCGTCGACGTCGTCCGCCGTCCGGACGGCGGCGTGGACGAGTACCCGGGCGGCAGCCCCGCGAACGTTGCGCTCGCGCTGGCGCGGCTCGGTCGTCCCACACAGCTGCTGACGCACATCGGGGACGACGCCCGGGGGGTCCTGGTCCGGAACCACCTGGCGGCCTCGGGGGTCCAGCTGGTCGAGGGGTCGGTCACGTCCGCACCGACGAGCACCGCCGTGGCGACCCTCGACGCGAGCGGCGGAGCCACCTACACCTTCGACCTCGAGTGGTCGCTGCCGCGGACCCCCCTGCCCGCGAACCCGCTCGCCGTCCACACGGGCTCGATCGCCGCAGTGCTGCAGCCGGGAGCGGCCACCGTCGAGCGCATCCTGCGGGGGGCCCGCGGGAACGCCACCACGAGCTACGACCCCAACCTGCGGCCTCAGCTGATGGGCTCGCCGACGGACGTCCGGCCGCACGTCGAGTCCCTCGTCGCCAGCTCGGACATCGTGAAGCTCAGCGAGGAGGACGCCACGTGGCTCGCGCCCGAGATGCACCCGTTCGAGCTCCTCGAGCGCTGGCTCGGCCTCGGCCCTGCGATCGTCGTCCTGACCCGCGGAGGTGACGGCCTGACCGCCGTCTGCCGGGACGGCCGCGTCTCCGTGCCGTCCGAGCCGGTGCGGGTCGTCGACACCGTCGGCGCAGGCGACACGGCGACCGCGGGCCTGCTCGACGCCCTCTGGAGCGCCGGCCTCCTCGGCGGCGCCGCACGCGAGCGGCTGGCCGCCATCGACCCGGCCGACCTGCAGGACGTGCTCGCCCACGCCGCGCGGGTCGCCGCCGTCACCGTGTCGCGGGCCGGGGCCAACCCGCCGACGCGAGCCGAGCTCGACGCCGGGCCTGCGTAGGCGTCACCCGACCTGACGCAGGTCACTCGACCCGCGCGCGGCCCCCCGAGTCGACGTCAGGCGCTGCGCGCGTCGTCCCGCCGGGCCGTCCTGCGGTCGGGCTCACGCCCCTGGCTGCCCGGGCCGGCGCCGTTGCCGTCCGCCCGCTGGGCTCTCGCCAGCGACTCCTGCCGGAGCCGCTCGTTCTCCTCGTTGATCCGGCGGGCCTCGTCCTCGTTGCGGGTGAGGTTCTCGCCGTCCTCGGGGTCGAACAGGTGCATCCGTCGCGGGTCGAACCACAGCCTCGCCCGGGAGCCGTCACGCACCCGGCTCATCGCGTCGAGGGACACGACGAGCTGGGTCCGCATCCCTTCGCCGTCCAGGTCGCGGTCGAGCTCCTCGAGCTTCGCCTGCACCGAGGGGTCGGCCTCGAACGGGATGTAGGCGTACAGCTCGTCGCCCAGCCACTCGGTGACGTCGACGTCCGCGTCGAACGACACGCCCTGGTCGAGCTTGGCGGAGTCGAGCACGCTCACGTCCTCGA
>JBKHWX010000181.1:0-9650 GCA_046566325.1 Actinomycetes bacterium
CTGCAACGCGGACGTGCCTGCCGCCTGGTCGAGGTAGAGCGCCGACATGCCGGACAGGACGGCGATGTTGACGGTCTCTCCCGTGCTCGCGGCGAGCTGCCGGCAGACGGCGCGCGCCTGACGCACGAGGTCGAGCCGTGCGGTCGTGGCCCCGGCGAGCCGGACCAGGCCGAGCCCTAGCCGGTACTTGCCCCGCTCCGTCGACTGCTCCACGAGACCACCTCGCTCGAGCGTCGA
The DNA here is from genome assembly GCA_046566325.1 of Actinomycetes bacterium. Lineage (GTDB taxonomy): Bacteria > Actinomycetota > Actinomycetes > Actinomycetales > BWSM-131 > BWSM-131. The sequence goes on from JBKHWX010000181.1 coordinate 238, forward strand.
CAGCAGGCGGAACGCCGTGCTCTTGTGCACACCGAGTGCGGCCGCGATCTCGGTCACGCCGCACTCACCCGCGCTGGCGAGCTGTTCCAGGATCGTCATGGCGCGCTCGACCGACTGCACCGACTGAGCGCCTGCGGATGCGTCCACGGCCTTCGCCATGGCGCAACGCTAGGCATTGGATGTTCCATATGACAAGACGTCGCTTCTCGATACGCAACGGAGGACGGCATGACCGGCACGGCCACGCAGGCGGGCCTCCCTCGACAGGGGAACCCCGAGTACGTCCTCACGATCGCCTGCCCGGACCGCCCTGGGATCGTCTTCGCGGTCTCCGGGTTCCTCGTCAAGCACTCCGGAAACATCCTCGAGAGCCAGCAGTTCGACGACCGCCTGTCCGGGCGGTTCTTCATGCGGGTGCGCTTCGAGGTCGACGGCCATGCCGAGCTCTCTGACCTGCGGACCGCGTTCGCGCCCGTCGGCGCCTCGTTCTCGATGACGTGGCAGATGTGGCACGCCGACGCCCCGTACCGCACGCTCATCCTGGTCTCGAAGTTCGGGCACTGCCTGAACGACCTGCTGTTCCGGCAGAGCACCGGCGCACTGCAGATCGAGGTCCCTGCCGTGGTGTCGAACCACCCGGAGCTGGAGACGATGGCGAAGTCGTACGGCGTCCCGTTCCACCACATCCCGGTCACGCCCACGTCGAAGCCCGAGGCCGAGCAGGCACTCCTGTCCCTGGTGAGCAGCCTCGACATCCATCTGGTCGTGCTGGCCCGGTACATGCAGGTCCTGTCCGACGCGACGTGCGCGGCCCTGCGAGGCCGGGCGATCAACATCCACCACTCGTTCCTGCCGAGCTTCAAGGGTGCACGGCCCTACCAGCAGGCGTTCGAGCGAGGTGTGAAGCTGGTGGGAGCGACCGCCCACTACGTCACGGGCGACCTGGACGAGGGTCCGATCATCGAGCAGGACGTCCTGCGTGTCGGCCACTCCATGACCGCAGAGGAGCTGGCTGCCGCGGGTCGCGACGTCGAGTGCCAGGTGCTCGCCAGGGCGGTCCAGTGGCACGCAGAGACCCGGGTCCTCCTCAACGGCACGCGCACCGTTGTATTCCGCTGAGCGTCAGTCGCCGAGCTCGGCGCGCCTGCGCACGACGTACTCCTCCAGCTCGGCACGCACCGCGTCGTCCAGAGCAGGAGGCTCGTACTCGGCGAGCTTCTTGGCGTAGATCTTCCCGGCGCGGCCGGCCGCGTCGACACCTCCGCCGCGCATCCACCGCTCGTAGTTTTCCGAGGACGAGAGCATCGGGCGGTAGAAGCAGGTCCGGAACCGCTCCATCGTGTGCATCGCTCCCAGGAAGTGACCCCCGTGGCCGACCTCGGAGTGGGCGTCGAAGGCCAGCGACGCCTCGTCGATCTCCAACGGCGTGAACTCCACCTGCATCATCTGCAGCAGCTCGACGTCGAGGACGAACTTCTCGTAGCCGGCGACGAGCCCTCCTTCGAGCCACCCGGCGGAGTGCATCACCCAGTTGGTGCCGGCGAGGAAGGTCGGGAGCAGGGTCATCAACGCCTCGTAGCCGGCCTGGGCGTCCGGCACCTGGGACGACGTCAGGGCGCCGCCGGTCCGGAAGGGCAGACCGAAGTGCCGCGCGATCTGCCCGGTGCACAGGAGGCCGATCGCGGACTCCGGCGTGCCGAAGCAGGGAGAGCCGGACTGCATGTCGATGTTGGAGAGGAAGGAGCCGAAGACGACCGGGGCGCCGGGCCGGATCAGCTGCGAGAGCGCGACGCCGGAGAGAGCCTCGGCGATCTGCTGGACGAGCGCGGCGGGAACCGTCACGGGTGACATCGCACCCATAAGGAGGAACGGCGTGAGGACGACGGCCTGACCCGCTGCCGAGTACTCGAACTGCGCGTCGAGCATCCGGTCGTCCCAGCGGAGCGGCGAGTTGCAGTTGATGAGCGAGATGGTGACCGGGGTCTGCTCGATCACGTCGCGACCACCGAAGAGGATGGAGCTCATCTCGATCGTGTCGCGGGCGTTGACGCCCGAGACGACGTTGCCCATGTAGACCTTGTCCGTCAGCGTCTGCAGCGCGAAGGTCATGTCCAGGTGACGCGAGTCGAGGGGGGTGTCGTTGGGCTCGCAGATCACGCCACCGGCGGAGTCGAGCACCGCGAACGACTGCGCCAGCTTCGTGAAGGACGTGAAGTCCTGCATCGTCGCGTCCCGACGCACCTCGCCCTCGCGCACGAACGGGGGTCCGTAGACGGCGCCGAACGCCATGGCGTCGCCACCGATGTGGATGTTGTTGGCGGGGTTGCGCGCGGCCACGTCGAACTCGCGCGGCGCCTTCGCGACCTGCTCCAGCACGAAGTCGGGGTCGAGGAACACGGTGTTCTCCTCGACGCGCTGGCCTGCGGAACGGAACAGGTCCACCGCCCGGTCCGACATGAACTCCACGCCGATCTCGGTGACGATGCGACGCCAGCCCGCGTCCAGCGTGGCCATGGCGTCCTGGGAGAGGATTTCGTACCGGGGCATGCGGTTGCGGAACACGAGACCTCCTTGACCGTCGCTGTCTGGCATCCTAACCTCATCATGTGGGCAGGAGTTCCACATCATGGGAAGAGCGAGAACCCCGGAGACCATGACCGCAACCGGCAGCAGCACCGCCGGCACCCAGGCCGTCGACCGCGCCGCCCAGCTGCTGGCGCTCGTCGTCGAGGCGGACGAGCCGATGAGCTTCAGCGACCTCGCCGAGGAGACCGGGCTCGCGCGCTCGACCACGTCACGGCTGCTCGCGGCTCTCGAGAACCGCCGCCTGCTCGACCGGGACGCCTCCGGGGGGTTCGTGGCCGGTTCTCTCTTCGCGCTCTACGCCACACGGCACGAGCGCAACTCGCAGCTGGCCCGGCTCGCGGAGCCCATCCTGCAGAAGCTCGGCGCGGAGACCGGAGAGACCGTCAACCTCGCCGTGCCGCGCGGCGACCTCGTGGTCCAGGTCGCGCAGGTGGACGCCATCTACGTGCTTGCTCCCCGCGACTGGTTGCAGGTGACGGTGCCTCCGCACTGCTCCGCGCTCGGCAAGGTGCTCTACGCCTTCGGCGCCCTCAGCGTGCCGGAGGGTGACCTGGAGCAGCGGACTCCGCGCTCGCTCGCGTCGTCGGCGGCGCTGAGGCAGCAGCTCCCGGGGATCCGCCGGCGCGGCTACGCCGTCACCCGGTCGGAGCTGGAGATCGGGCTCGACGGGATCGCCTCCCCAATCCGCGGAGCCGACGGTGAGGTGTTGGCCGCGCTCGGGGTGTCCGGCCCCAGCGCACGCATGGGCGGCCAGCTCGACGAGCTCGGTCGTCTCGTTAACGAACAGGGCGAGTCGCTGTCGCAGCTGCTCGGCCGTCGCTCCCCTAAGGAGGGATTCCATTGACACCTGACGAGATCCTCCGAGGTCTCTACGACAAGACACTGGTCGGCAACGCACCCGAGGTGCTCGACCTCACCCACCAGGCGTTAGGGCTCGGCATGGAGCCGCAGAGCCTGCTCTTCGACGCGCTCATCCCCTCGCTCGAGGAGGTCGGCGCCCGGTTCGAGCGCGGCGACTTCTTCGTGCCCGAGATGCTCATCGCCGGCCGTGCGATGGCGGGCGCGATGGAGGTCCTCCGACCACTGCTTGCCGACACGGGCGTGCAGACCATCGGCAAGTTCGTGATGGGGACCGTGAAGGGCGACGTCCACGACATCGGCAAGAACCTCGTGAACATCATGCTCGAGGGAGCCGGGTTCGAGGTGATCGACCTCGGCGTGCAGGTGGCACCGGAGAAGTTCGTCGAGGCGGTCACCGAGCACGAGCCGGACATCGTCGGCTTCTCAGCGTTCCTCACGACCACCATGCCGATGTTCAAGGCCAACATGAACGCGTTGCAGAAGGCCGGGATTCGCGACTCCGTGATCGTCATGGTCGGCGGCGCGCCGGTCACTCAGGAGTACGCCGACGCCGTCGGCGCGGACGGGTACGCCGCGGATGCCTCCGCGACCGTGAAGAAGGCCAAGGATCTGCTGCAGAAGAAGCGTGCGCTGGTCTCCGTCTGACTCGGGGTCTGAGCTGAGCCACGGCACGACCCCGGTCCCGTCCACCCCGCTCGGAGGTTCTCCCTGATGCATTCCACACGACTGCGTTCGGCGACGCAGGAGGTCGTGATCGGCCACGACCGCCCGTTCTGCCTGATCGGGGAACGGATCAACCCGACCGGACGCCGCGTCTTCCAGGAGCAGCTGCGGGCCGGAGACCTCTCCGCGATCGAGCGGGACGTCGCATCCCAGGTCGCGGGCGGAGCCGACGTCCTCGACGTCAACATGGGCGTGCCCCTGACGGACGAGGCCGACCTGCTGGCCAGGGCGGTCAGGATGGTGCAGGAGCTGACCGACAAGCCCATCTGCATCGACTCCTCGGTGGTCGAGGCGCTGGAGGCGGGGCTGTCGGTGTACCAGGGCCGGGCCCTGGTCAACTCCGTCACGGCCGAGGACGAGCGGATGGCGTCGATCCTGCCGCTGGTGAAGAAGTACGACGCCGCGGTCATCGCGCTGCCCAACGACGCCGACGAGATCCCCATGGACGCCGACAAGCGCCTCGAGCTCGTCGAGAAGGTCGTCAAGGTCGCCACCACGGAGTACGGGATCGCGATCGAGGACATCGTGATCGACCCGCTCGCCATGCCGATCGGCGCGGACACGACCGTGGTGGCGACGACGCTGGAGACCATGCGGCGGGTGCGGCACGAGTACGGGCTCAACATGACCTGCGGGGCCTCGAACGTCTCCTTCGGAATGCCCGGACGCCCGGCCCTCGGCGCCGCGTTCCTGCCGATGGCGATGACCGCCGGCCTGACCAGCGCGATCATGGACACCCGGACGCCGCAGCTGGTGGAAGCGGTGAAGGCGGCGGACCTGCTGCTGGGCCGCGACGACTGGGGTGCAGCCTGGATCTCGGCGCACCGCGCCAAGCAGGCAGCCGCGCCGTGACCGGTCGTCCCGAGCCCGCTCCGACGCCCGAGACCGGTCCGGCCTCCGGCCCGGACCTCGACAGCTTCCGGCGGGAGGGGCTGATCGAGCCGCCGCCCGCGCGAGGGGAGCAGGCACACGACGGCACGGGCCGCGTCTCGCTGACGTTCGAGCCGGCCGAACGGGCCGTGCGGGTCCCGCCCGGCGTGACGGTGTTCGACGCGGCGAGCTGGAACGGGATCGCGATCGACTCCACCTGTGGCGGGCACGGCACCTGCAAGAAGTGCAAGGTCCAGGTCGTCGACGGCAAGGTGCCCGTCTCCCGGCTGGACTCCCGCGCCTTCACCGCCGACCAGCTGCGCGACGGCTGGCGGCTCGCCTGTCTGGCCCAGGCCACCCGGGACCTACGGATCTCTGTCCCACCGCTGACGACGCGCCCGAAGGCCGCCACGGCCGGCGTCGGACGACAGGTGATCCTCCGCCCCGCCGTGCAGAAGCGCTACGTCGAGCTCTCCGAGCCGACGCTCGCCGACCAGCGACCCGACCTCGCCCGCCTGCTCGCCGCGATCGACGACTTGGACCCGACGCCGGACCTGCTTGCGTTGCAACGGCTGCCCTCTGTGCTCCGCGAGGCCGACTTCAAGGTGACCGCCGTGGTCGTCGACGAGGTGCTGGTCGACGTCGAGCCGGGCGACACGACCGACCGCAGGTTCGGGATCGCCTTCGACCTCGGCACCACCACCGTCGTGGCGACCCTGCTCGACCTGTCCACGGGCACACCTCTCGCCGTCGAGTCCACGCTGAACAAGCAGCAGCCGTTCGGCGGTGACGTCATCTCGCGGATCAGCGCCACGATGATCCAACCGGACGCGCTGACCCGGCTCCGTGACCTCGCCCATGCCACCTTGCAGGAGCTCACGGCGGTTGTGTGCGAGCACGGCGACGTGCAGCCGCGCGAGGTCTACGAGATCGCGCTAGCCGGCAACGCGACGATGACCGCCCTCGCACTGGGTATCGACCCGGAGCCGTTGGGCGTCGCGCCCTTCGTCCTGTCGTGCGCCGTCCCGCCCGTCGTGCTGGCCTCGGACCTGGGCGTGTCCGTGCACCCCGGCGCCCGCGCCGTCCTCTTCCCCGCCCTCGGTGCCTACGTCGGCGGCGACATCGTCGCGGGGATGCTGGCGTCGGGGATGGACCGCGACAAGCGGCTGCGGCTGTTCATCGACGTCGGCACGAACTGTGAGATCGTGCTCGGGAACGGTGAGCGGATCCTCGCCACGGCGGCACCGGCGGGACCGGCGTTCGAGGGCGGCGTGATCCGGTGCGGGATGCGTGCGGCGCAGGGCGCCATCGAGGTCGTCCGGCTGACCGACGAGGTGGAGCTGTCGGTGATCGGCGACACGGCGCCCGCCGGCCTGTGCGGCTCCGGCCTCGTCGACGCCGTGGCCGAGCTGGTCCGGGTCGGGCTGCTCGACGCGTCCGGCAGGTTCGTGTCGGACGAGGACGCGAAGGAGATCGCGCCCTCGCTGGCGGAGCGGCTCACGCGGGTCGGTGAGGAGCGGGTCTTCGTGCTCTTCCAGCCGAAGGCCGGCGGCGACCCGGCGGACAGCGTGTACCTGTCCCAGCGCGACGTCCGGGAGCTGCAGTTCGGGAAGGCGGCCATCGCGACCGGGTGGTCGCTTCTGCTGGAGGAGCTCGGCGTCGGCCCCGACGACGTCCAGCAGGTGCTCCTCGCCGGCTCCTTCGGCAGCTACCTGTCGCCCGCGTCCGCAGTCCGGATCGGCCTGGTGCCGAAGCTGCCGGTGCTGCGCATCGTCTCCGCCGGCAACGTCGCCGGAGAGGGCGCGAAGATGAGCCTGATGAGCCAGCGGGAGCGCGCCGGGGCCACCACCCTCCTGCAGGAGGTGCGCTACGTCGAGCTCTCGGACCGCAGCGACTTCAACGACCGGTTCGTCGACCAGCTCTCGTTCCCGACATGAGCAGGCGCGTGACATGAGCAGGGGCACGACATGAACAGCGGCCGGACGGCGCTCGTCGCCTGCGGCGCGCTCGCGCAACCCGCCGCCGAGATCTCGCGCCGCCGCGGCTGGCCGCTCGACGTCTACCCCCTCCCGCCGCTGTTGCACAACCGGCCGCAGCTCATCGCCGGTCGGGTCGAGGAGCTCGCGAAAGCGCTCGTCCCGCGCTACTCGGCGGTGGTGGTCGGCTACGCGGACTGCGGGACGTACGGAGCGCTGGACGACGTCTGCGAGCGGCTGGGGCTGCGGCGCCTGCCGGGCCTGCACTGCTACGACGTCTATGGCGGCGAGGACCGGATGCGCCAGGTGTTCGAGCGCGACCCCGGCACCTACGTCCTGACGGACTTCCTCGTGCGGTCGTTCGAGCGCACCGTCATCCGGGAGCTCGGGCTCGACAGGTATCCGCAGCTGCGGGACGACTACTTCGCCCACTACACGCGTGCCGTCTGGCTGACACAGGAGCCGGACGACGAGCTCAGCCGGCTCGCGGCCGACGCGGCCCGGCGCCTGGGCCTCCCGCTGACGCGTGTCGACACGGGGACGAGCGGGTTGGAGCGGGCCCTGTCCGCGCTCGTCGGGCAGGCTCTCGCGTCACCGGCGTCCGCCACGTCCCAGCACTGACCCGTCGTCCCGGCGTCGACCGTCATGCCGAGGCGTTGACCGGCCCGCCGAGACGGTCCAGCAGGTCGCGGCGCCAGCGCTCGGTCTCCTCGACCTGGTTGAACGTGAACAGGTGCAGACCGCGCACGTCGGCGTCGGGCGCGCTCAGGGCGGCCGCGCATCTCTCGAGGAAGCTCTCACCGGTGAAGCCGCCGGGCGCTGCAAGCCGGGTCAGGGTGCGTCGGTGCTTGCTCAGGAACCGCGTCGACTCCCCCACGCCGATCTTCGTCGCCATCGCGAGCAGCTTGGCGCGGTCCACGGGTCCGGGCACACCGAGCAGCACCGGCATCGCGATGCCGCGACGGCGGATCCGGGTCACCCACGCGGCGAGCGTGCCGGCGTCGAAGGTCAGGTTGCTCACGAGCTGCGTGGCGTACCGGCGCTTGTCCCACATCGACTGCACGGTGATGTCGTCGTGGATGGTCGGATGGGACTCGGGGTAGCCGGTGATACCGACCTCGGCGAAGGGGCGGCCGAGCGCCGCGAGGTCCTCGAGCATGTCGAGTGCGGAGAGGTACTGCCCCGCCGGCGGGTCGGCGTCCCCGGCCGGGACGAAGACCGTCCGCACCCCGAGAGCCACCAGGCGACCGCAGATCTCGGAGAGCTCGGGGCGCCCGGAGATCATCCGGGCGGCGAGGTGGGGGACGACGTCGTACCCCTCGGCGACGAGACGCTCGGTGAGGTCGAGGGTCGCGACCAGTCCTCTCGCCGGTGACGCGGTGACCGTGACGGGCACGTCGCGCGGTACGTGCGCCACGACCTTGGCCTGGACCGACGGCGTCGGAAGCACCTCGTAGCGCGAGTGGCTGAGCAACCTGCGCATCGTCTGCGTCGCATCCTTGTTGCGCATGCCGAAGTCTCATCTCGTAATACGCGCCGACCAGCGCATGGTAGGCCGAGCCGCGACGACGGGACAAGCGTCGGCCTGTGCCGTCTCGGGCGGTCGACACACCGCCCACCTCTGGACAGAGAGGCTCGTGAGCGGTCGAATGCCCCTTTGGCGCGGTCGGGCAGCCACCGCGCACGAGCGGAGGGAGTGCAGCGTGGCCGAGCACACATACCGGGTGATCGAGGTCGTAGGCTCGTCCCAGCAAGGCGTCGATGATGCGATCCGCAGTGGCATCGCCCGCGTCGCCGCCACGACACGGAACCTCGACTGGTTCGAGGTGACGCAGATCCGCGGCCACCTGGACGCCGACGGAGTCGCTCATGTCCAGGTGGGGATGAAGGTGGGGTTCCGGATCGAGGACCGGCAGGCGAGCCAGTGAGCAGTCAGCCCGACCACGAGTTCGAGGAGCTGGAAGACGACACGCGCGTCCCACCCCGCCCCGAGGAGGTCGTGGCCGACGCGGGCCGTGACGACCCGCGCAGTGACGATGCGGGAACTGTCAGGGACGGCAACGACGGCGAGTCGAGCCTGGACCCCGAGGTGACCGAGCAGCCGATCTAGAGGGGCGCGGCCGGCGAGGCGGCGACGCACGCCTCCCGCTTCGAGGATCCGTCAGCGCGAGCCTTCCAGGACTCCGATGACGAGCTCGAGGCTGCGCCGTGCATCGGCCTCCCGGTCTGCCTCCTCGACGTCGTGGGTCTCCAGCTCCAGGACATAGGTGCCCGAAAAGCCTCGCTTCTCCAGGACGCCGATCACCCCAGCGAAGTCGACGTTCCCGCGTCCGATCCCCACGTTGAGGTTGCCCGGGACGGCGTCACGGAGGTGGACGCGCTCGACGCGGTCAGCCG
>JBKHWX010000182.1:0-17244 GCA_046566325.1 Actinomycetes bacterium
GCGGACAGGACCTCGCGGGTCGCCTTGGCGTTCGCCTGCGCCCGGTCGACGGTCTCCTCGACCTGCTGCTCGGCCTTGTCGCGGCCCCGCTGCACGAGGTTCACGGTCTTGTTGAAGATGCCTGCGCTCTGGCGGACCGGCAGCAGCGCCAGCTGCGTCACCTTGGCGACGACGGCCTGCACGGCGGTCGGCGCGAGCGCCGGCTCACCCTGGGCCACCTCGGCGAGGCGGACACGGATCCAGTCGATCGTCTCGGTGTGGGCGTCCTCGAGGTCCTGCAGCAGGCTCGCGACCTTGGTCTCGTCCTGGGCCTCGGCGAGGACCCGGGCGAACTGCGCACGGTCACGCAGCTGGTGCTCGAGCGCGAGGTCACCGAGCAGGCCCTCGGAGAACGGCTGGCCCTGCTCGACGGCGGTCTTCGTGAACACGGCGACCCGGCCGGCGGCGTCCGCGAAGACGTCCCGCACACCGCCGAGGCGGCGGATGGCGGCCTGGATGCGTGCGGCGCGCCGGTCGGCCTCGGCCGCGTTGTCCTCCAGCTCCTGCCGGATGTCGTCACGACGGGCCTGGGCGACGCGGACCCGTGCGATCTGGGCCTCGGCCCTCGTCAGGCGCAGCAGCGCGTCAAGCTCGGCCAGCAGACTTGCGGAATCTGATCTCGTTGTGTTTGCCATGACTCGACCATCTCTCATCTCGCGCTGCGAAACAAACTCAGACGGGGGTCGGGAGGCGTGATAACTGACACAAAACCCGTTGCAGCAGAAGGAATTACTGCACGGCGGCGCCTCGAGCGCGCGGGTCAGTGCAGCGTGTAGCCCCCGTCGACCACCAGCACAGACCCCGTCATGAAGGACGACGCGTCGCTCGCGAGGTACACGACGCTCGGCGCGATCTCCTCAGGCGTCGCGTAGCGCTGCATCGGCGCGTCGAGGATCCACCGCTGCCGGAACTCCGGCCGGTCCACCGGAGCCATCTCGGTCCTGACGTAGCCCGGCGCCAGCGCGTTCACACGGATCCCCAGCGGAGCCCACTCGGCCGCAAGGCTCTTCGTGAGCTGGTGGACGGCGGCCTTGGAGGCGTTGTACGCCGGCTGCCACTGGGGCCGGTTCACGATCTGGGCGGAGATGCTGCCGATGTTGACGATCACCCCTCCGCCCTGCTCGCTCATCCGGAGCGCGGCCGCCCGGCTGCAGCGCCACACGGCCGTGAGGTTCAGGTCGAGGACCCTGTCCCACTCCTCGTCGGGCACCTCCAGTGCGGGCCGGTGGATGGCGACGCCCGCGTTGTTGACGAGGACGTCCAGCCGTCCCAGCTGCTCAACGGACTGCGCGACAGCCCTTTCCACGTCGTCAGCCCTCGTGACGTCCGCAGGGACGGACACCGCCCGTCGTCCGCGCGCCTGCACCTCCTCGACAACCGCGGCGCTGAGGCTCTCGTCGCGCGCCACCACCGCGACGTCCGCGCCGGCCTCGGCGAGGGCGATGACGAAGGCCCGCCCGAGCCCCCGGTTGCCTCCCGTGACGAGCGCGACGCGACCGTCGAGCGAGAAGGCGTCGAGAACGGGCATCCTCAGTCGCCCGAGGCGTCACTGGTCGGCCGCACCACGATCTTCAGGTGCCGCTCCTTCGGGTCCGGCGCGAGCGCGTCCTCGGCGTGGTCGAGGTCCACGTGCGCGGTGACGAGCCGGTCCAGCTCGACCGACCCGGACGACGCGAGCGCGATCGCCTCGGGCCAGGTGTTGGCGTACCGGAAGGTGCCGGTGACGAGAAGCTCGCGGTTCTGGACGGTCGAGACGGGCACCGGCACCTCGTCCGCTCCCATCCCGACGAGGACGACGGCCCCGCCGCGCCGCACCGAGCCGAACCCGGCCGTGACCGCGGCCGGCACGCCGGAGCAGTCGACGAACGCGTCGACCTCGACGCCCTGGTCGGCAGGCGAGCCGTCCGCCGGGTCCAGCACCCTCGTCGCCCCCAGCTCCGTCGCCACGCTCCGGCGACCTTCGTCGACGTCCGATACGACGACCTCGCTGGCGCCCATCACCCTCGCCACCTGCGCGACGAGCAGGCCGACGGGGCCCGCCCCGGCGACGAGAACGCTCGAGCCCACGCCGACACCGGCCTTCCGGTTCGCCCACACGCCGACGGACAGCGGCTCGAGCAGCGCGGCGGCGTCGTCCGAGAGGGAGTCCGGCACCGCGTACGCGAAGTCGGACGGCACCACGACGTACTTGCAGAAGGCACCGTCCACGGGCGGGGTGGCGAAGAACCGGACGTCGGGGCACAGGTTGTACATGCCGCGCCGGCAGTACTCGCAGTGGCGGCACGGCACCCCGGGCTCGATCGAGACGCGCTCGCCCACGCGACCGGGGTCGACGTCCTCCCCCACCGCGACGATGCGCCCACCCGCCTCGTGCCCGAGCACGAGCGGTGACTCGACGACGAACTCGCCGATCCGGCCGTGCTCGTAGTAGTGCACGTCGGACCCGCACACGCCCACCGCCGTCACCTGCACGAGCACCTCGTCGGGTCCCGGCCTCGGCACGGGCCGCTCCTCCACCACGACGTCGCGGACGCCGCGAAGGACGCTCGCCCGCATCGTCTCCGGTACGTCGCCTCTCACGCCCGCCTCCGCCGTCCTCGTCGTGTCGCCGTCACTCACCGGTCACCGCTCCCAAGCTGAGGCCAGTGACCAGCCACCGCCGGACGGCGAGGCCGGCGAGGATCATCGGCAGCACCACGATCGTGCCGATCGCGGTCAGCTGGCCCCAGTCGATACCGGTCTGCGTCACGAGCTGGCTGGCCGCGATGGGCAAGGTCTGGGAGCTGGGCCCGGAGAAGACCGTCGCGAACGCGTAGTCGTTCCAGGCGAAGACGAGGCACAGCACGCCGGTCGTCACCAGCCCCGCCTTGCTCAGGGGAAGGATCACGTACCAGAAGGCCTGCCAGCGGCTGCAGCCCGCGACCAGCGCCGACTCCTCGATCGACGGCGAGATGTCGGAGAAGAACGCGCTCATGAGCCAGATGGCGAACGGCAGGTTGAACGTCATGTAGGCGAGGATCAGGCCGGCCAGCGTGTCGATCAGCCCCGCGACGCGGAACATCAGGAACAGCGGGAGGATCACCGCCGCGATCGGCGCCATGCGCGTGGAGATGATCCAGAAGGAGAGGTCCTCCTTGCGCCGCATGAGCGACCGCGACAGCCCGTACCCCGCGAGCGCGCCCAGCGCCAACGACAGGACGGCGGAGACTCCTGCGGCGACGATGCTGTGCCAGAGGTACGGCAGCAGGTCGTTGGCGCCGGTGAACAGGTTCTGGTAGTTCTGCCACGTCGGCGCGAAGACGACCTTCGGCGTCCCGGACGTCACGTCGGTGCTGTTCTTGAACGACCCCATCAGCATCCAGAGGAGGGGCACGAGTGTCCACAGCAGCGTGACGACGATGGCGATCGCCACTGCCACGCGGCTGCCCGTGCTCCTCTTGTGGATGGCGGCCACGGTGCCTTCGTCGGCCGGGGCGGCCTTCGGCACGTCCTTCGTCGTCGTGGCCGGTGCCGGTGTGCTCATCGCGTCAGCTCCTTGGAACCGAGAACGCTCACGAAGGCCTTCGCGATCAGGATGGTGACGACCAGCATCATCAGGCCGATCGCCGCGGCGTAGCCGAGGTCGAAGAACCGGAAGGCGTTCTCGAACAGGCGGATCGGGATGATCTTCGTCGCGTCCGCAGGGCCGCCGTTCGTCGTGACGAAGATGATGTCGTAGTAGCGGACGGCGTCCATCGCCCTGATCAGCAGTGCGACGAGCAGGATGCTCGACATCGACGGCAGGACGACGTGCCGCAGCGACTTCCAGTAGCCCGCGCCGTCCAGCGCGGCGGCCTCGAGGACGGAAGGGTTGACGGACGTGAGCCCCGCGAGGGTGATCAGCGTGATGAGCGGGGTCCACTCCCAGACGTCCATCAGGACGACGGCCGCGAACGCCGTCGTCGGGCTGCCGAGGATGTCGCCCTGGAAGCCGAGCCGCTGGAGCACCCAGGCGTAGAGCCCGAAGGTGGAGTCGGTCATGTAGCGGCCGAGCAGCCCCACGATCACGGGTGCGACGAACATCGGCAGGAGGACGAGGGAGAGCAGCAGTCCGCGGCCGCGGAAGATGCGCTGCAGCGCAAGGGCGATGCCCAGCCCCAGAACCATCTCCAGCCCCAGCGTGAGGACGAGGAAGATCGCCGTGCGCAGCCAGCTGGCCCACATGTCCGGGTCGGTGAGCACGCGCGTCCAGTTGTTCAGGCCCGCCCACTCCAGACGCACACCGCCGAGCAGCCGCACGTGGCTGAAGCTCATCGCGATCAGCGCGAAGAACGGCAGGATGGACAGCAGCGCGAGGAGAGCGACGCCGGGTGCCAGCAGCTTGCCGGTGAACGTGATGCCCCGGTTGCCGCGACGCGTCTGGGTGGGACCCGCAGGAGGCCGCCGCGTCGCGTCGGCGTCGGTGCCCGTGGTCGGGCTCGAGCTCATGCCTGCCACCCCCTGCCCACGATCCGGTCGAAGCGGCCCGCGACGCTCGTCATCGTCTCCTCCGGTGTCTGCTGGCCTGCGATCATCTTCGACAGCCCCGTGAAGATCGATGTGTCGCACGCGTTCCACATCGGGATCTTCGGGCGCAGGCCGATGTTGTTCTCCTCCCACGCCACGGTGACCGCATCCGCCGTCAGCATGTTGGGCATCGCGCTGGGCCGCTTCTCCGCGGCGACGACCTCGGGCATCTCGTACACCGACGTCCGGGTCGGTGTGCCGCCACCGGCCTTGCTCGCGAGGTTGCTGAGCTGGGTCTTCGGCGCGGTCGCCCAGTTCACGAACAGCCATGCGGCGCCCCGGGCGGCACCGGAGGAGTTGGCCGCGATGCCGATACCCGTACCGCCGTACATGTGGGCGGCACGCGCAGGCCCGTGGGGCAGAGGCGCGTAGGAGATGAGCCCCGGCAGCGCCTGCTCGTTGCTGGCCGCGAACTCGTGCCAGTTCGGGCACATCGCGATCTGGCCGGCGCGCAGGGCCGCTCCCACGCCGTCCCAGTCCCACGTCCGGGACGCGGGATGCGCGACCTTCAGCAGCTCGTCGTAGAAGGCGGCGGCGGCGATCCCCTGCTCGGAGCCGAGGACGCACTTGCCCGGGTCGGTGACCCCGAGCAGGCCCACCTTGTCGCCGGCTTCGAAGTAGTCACCCCCGTACGCCCAGAGCACATTGCTGAAGTCGCACATGAGCGAGTCGTGCTGCTTCGCCTGGTGACCGGTGCCGTACGGCACCTCGTTCACGTTGTCGTTGAACCACTTCGCGATCGCCAGGTACTCGTCCCAGCTGCGGTCCAGCCCCGGCGTCGGGTCGAACCCGAGCTCGTGTGCCATCCGCTGCCCGTACTTGTCGAACAGGTCGGCGCGGTACTGCCAGATCATCGTGGGGCAGTCGTAGGGCAGCGTGTAGACGGGGTCCTTCTGCTCGAACTTGCCCGCGGCCGTGAGCTGGGTGGGGATGAAGTCCTGGAGCCCGCCCTCGAGCGGCGGGTAGGTGTCGTCCTCGATGAACTCGCGGAGGTCCACGAGCCCGGCGCTGTACGGGGCGAGCACCTGGTAGGGGTCGGCGTAGATGACCTGGTACCGCGCGTCGCCCGAGGCCATGTCGAGCGCCACCCGCTGCACCAGCGCGGACAGCTCGAGGTTCACGATCTGAAGGTTGATCCCGGTCAGGTCCGTGAACGGCTTGAGGTTCGCGGCGATGGCCGCCGTCGGAGCGGTGTTCTCGGAGATGAAGTTGATCGTCGTCCCCTCGAAGCGACGCCACGGGTCCTGCCCGGGCGAGAGCTGCGGGACGGGCTGTGCTCCGCCTCCTCCGCACGCCGACAGCAGACCCGGGACCGCGAGCGCGCCCGCGCCTGCCATTCCTGCTCGCAGCACTCCCCGGCGGCTGAGCGACGCAGCTCCCCGGTGACCGGACGCCTCTGGACTCATGCGGACCTCCCGGACGGGACGAGGACCGAGCGGTTGTTCGCAGGACAACCTGTCACAGAAAGGTGATCTTGCCAAGGAGCCTCGCCCAACGGCGACGCCGGAAAGGCGCTCGCCGTGGCCCTTCTTCGCCAGCCGTCTACGTCGTCCCGAGCGAGGAGACGAGCGCCTCCAGGGTGTGCCGGGCGCCGTGCTCGTGGAGCGACGCGAGGTGCTGCCGGTAGACGGTCATGAAGGTCTCCGAGTCGACCAGGTCGCCGAACACGTCGCGGTTCTCGAGGAACGCGTCGGGGTTCTCGCGCTGCCGCCGGGCCGCGGCCATCAGCTCGTCCCGCAGGCGGTCGACCACCTCGATCGGCTCGCCCTGCTCGTCGACACCTTCGTCGTAGCGCGCCCACGACGCCACGACGAGGGCGGACCGCGTCAACGGTCCGCCCGTCGAGAGCTGCTGTCGGATGACGGGGAGCAGCCACTTGGGGATGCGGTCGGAGCTCTCGGCGCAGAGCCGCGCGAGAGTGTCCTTCACCTCGGGGTTGGCGAAGCGCTCGATGAGCTGGCGCTTGTACGCGAAGAGGTCCACCCCGGGCACGGGCTCGAGCGTCGGGGTCGCCTCGTCGTCCATGTACCCCAGCAGGAAGTCCACGAACAGCTGGTCCTGGCAGACCTCGTGCGCGAACCGGTAGCCGGCCAGGTAGCCCAGGTAGCACAGTGCCTGGTGGCTCGCGTTGAGCAGCCGCAGCTTCATCAGCTCGTAGGGCTCCACGTCGTCCACGATCTGGACGCCGGCGTCCTCGAACGGCGGGCGCCCGAGCCCGAAGCTGTCCTCGAGAACCCACTGGGTGAACGGCTCGCACACCACGGGCCACGCGTCCTCGACGCCGAGAAGCCGGCCGACCGCCTCGCGGTCGGCGTCGGTGGTCACCGGCGTGATGCGGTCCACCATGGAGCTCGGGAAGCGCACCTCCCGCTCGACCCAGTCCGCGAGCTCCGGGTCCTTCAGCCGTGCGAAGGCCGCGAACATCCGGTGCGCGACCTCGCCGTTGCCCTGGATGTTGTCGCAGCTCATCACCGTGAAGGGCGGGACGTCGCGGGCTCGCCTGCGCGCGAGCGCCTCGGTCACGAGCCCAAAGGTGGTCCGGGGGACGGCGTGCGGCTGCAGGTCCTGCTGGACGGCGGCGTTGCCGGCGTCGAACTCGCCCGTCACCGGATGGAAGTTGTAGCCGCCTTCCGTCACCGTCAAGGACACGATGCGGACGTCCGGTGAGGCCATCTTCTCGAGCACGGCCTCGTAGTCGTCGGGTGCGAAGAGGTAGTCGACGACCGACCCGATCACCCGGGGCTCGAGGCGTCCGTCGGGATGCTTGACGACGAGCGTGTACAGGTAGTCCTGGCCGGCGAGGGCGTCGCGCATTCGCCGGTCACCGGGTAGCACGCCGACGCCGCAGATCCCCCAGTCGTACGCCTCGCCGCCGCGCATCAGCTCGTCCAGGTACATCGCCTGGTGTGCGCGGTGGAAGCCTCCGACGCCGAAGTGGACGATGCCCGCGCGCACCTTCGACCGGTCGTAGTCCGGCACCTCAACGGTTCCGCGCAGGTCCTCCAGCGCCTCGGTGCTCAGCCTCCGCATTCTCGCTACCCCTCTTCCCCTACTTGATGGCGCCCATGGACAGGCCACGAACGAGCTGCTTCTGGGCGACCCACCCGGCGATCACGACCGGCAGGGACGCCAGCGTCGCCGCGGCGGACAGCTGGGCGAAGTACAACCCCTGGCTCGTGATGAACCCGACCAGGTACACGGGCACTGTGCTCGACGCGGAGGCCGTGAGGTTCACCGCGAAGAAGAACTCGTTCCAGCTGAAGATGACGCAGATGAGCGCGGTCGCGGCGATGCCAGGCGCGACCATGGGCACCATCACGTGCCGCCACAGCTGTCCCAGGCTCGCGCCGTCCACGGCCGCAGCCTCCAGCACCTCGGCCGGGATCTCCTGGAGGAAGGAGCGCATCATCCACACGGCGATCGGCAGGTTCATCGCCGTGTAGAGCACGATCAGCACCCAGATGTTGTCGAGCGCGTGGATCTGCCCGGCGATGACGTACAGAGGCACGATCACCGCGACCACCGGCAGCATCTTGGTCGAGATGAAGAAGAAGAGCACGTCCTGCGTCTTCGCCACGGGACGGATGGACAGGGCGTACGCGGCCGGGATGGCGAGGAGCAGGACCAGAGCGGTCGAGGCGACGGTCGCGACAGCCGAGTTGACGGCGAACGGGGCCGCCCGGTCGATTGCGGTGCTGAACTGGCTGAGGGTCGGGGTGAAGAAGACCTTCGGCGTCTGGGTATAGGCGTCCGACTCGTTCTTGAAGCCGGTCAGCACCATCCAGAACACGGGGAAGAAGAACAGCACCGCCAGCACCCAGGTGACCAGGGTGAGGACGGCGCCGACACCGGAGCCGCGGCCTGCAGTGCGTCCGGGTGGCGTGGCGGCCTTCGTGCGGCGGGTCTTGGGCTGTGGCCCGGGCGGCTGACGGGTCCCGGCGTCGATCGTCATCAGACCTCCCTCGTGAAGCTGGTGAAGATGAGCCGGAGAGCGAGGGTGGACACGATGATCGTGCCGATCACCACGACAACACCCATCGCTGCTGCCTGTCCGACGTCGAAGCCCAGGAATGCGCGCTGGTAGATGTAGAACGGCAGGTTCGTGCTCGACGTCCCCGGGCCGCCCTGCGTCATCATGTAGATGTGGTCGAACGTGTTGACCACGTAGATGGCGCCCAGCAGCACCGACAGCTCGATGTACCGGCGCATGTGCGGCAGGGTGATCGAGACGAACGTCCGCACCGGGCCGGCGCCGTCGACTGCCGCGGCTTCCAGAGACGACCGGTCCTGGCTCTGCAGGCCGGCCAGCAGGAGCAGCATCATGAACGGCGTCCACTGCCAGACGAGTGCGGTGACGATCGCAGCGATCGGGAAGCGCGAGACCCAGTCGGTCTGGCCCGCGCCCAGCGGGCCCAGCACCCAGTTCACGATCCCGTAGGTGGGGTCGAACATCGTCGTCTTCCACAGCAGCGCACCGGCCACCGGCATCACGAGGAAGGGTGTGATGAGCATGGTCCGGGCAAGGCCGCGGCCCCGGAACGGCCGGTCCAGCAGCACCGCGAGCGCGAGCCCGATGACCAGGGCGATCAGCACGCAGCCGCCCGTGATGATGATCGTGTTGAGCGCCGCCTGCCGGAAGACGCTGTCGGTGAAGACGTAGCCGTAGTTGCTGAGGCCGACGAAGTGCCGGGACCCCGGCCGCACGAGGTTCCAGGACTGCAGCGAGTACCAGAGCGTGACGAGGAACGGCAGCTGGGTGACGACGATCGTGAAGAGCAGTGCGGGCAGGAGCGGCTGCCGCCGCTGCCAGCCCTCGCGCCGCTCGGCGGCACGATCGTCGCCGCGCTCGCGTGGGGCCGCTGTCCGCGTCTCCGGCGCCGGCCGCGCCGACGCGGCGGTGCTCACTGCCTGGCCTTCTGGTAGGTGGCGCCGACGCTCTCGGCGTACTGCTGCGACTGCGCGATCGCATCCTCGACCGAGATCTGCCCGGCGATGGCGGCCGACATCTGCTGGCCGACACGGGTACCGAGGTCCTGGAACTCCGGGATCCCGACGAACTGGATACCTGTGTAGGGGACGGGGTCGACCGTCGGGTGCTTGGGGTCGGCGTTCTCCATCGCCGTGAGGGTCGGACCCGCGAACGCCTTCGCCGCCTCCGCGTACTGCGGGATCTGGTACGTCGACAGCCGGCTCCCGGGCGGCACGGCCGCCCAGCCGATCTCGTTGCCCACCAGCTTCATGTAGTCCTTGTCCGTCATCCAGGCCATGAACTCCCAGGCCTTGTCGGGGTGCTTCGACGTCTTGGGGATCGCGAGCGACCAGGCGTACAGCCAGCCCGAGGCCTTGGTCTCCTTCACCGGCGCCTGCACGTACCCGTTCTTACCGACGACCTTCGAGTCCTTCTTCGACTCCACGGTGCTGACCATCGATGTGGCGTCGTACCACATCGCCGCGTTGCCTTGCGTGTACTGCGTCGCGCAGCCGGAGAAGCCGCTCTGCGCAGCGCCGGGCTCGCCGTACTTTCGCACGAGGTCGACGTAGAACTTGATGGCCGC
Organism: Actinomycetes bacterium; assembly: GCA_046566325.1. Lineage (GTDB taxonomy): Bacteria > Actinomycetota > Actinomycetes > Actinomycetales > BWSM-131 > BWSM-131. Next base: position 10,140 of record JBKHWX010000182.1, read on the forward strand.
GCTGCTCTGCGGCGAGTCGAGCTGGGCGTTCCAGTCCATGTCGAACCAGCGACCGCCGAACGTGTTGATGACGGTGTCGAGGGGGGCGAGCACCTCACCCCAGCCGGCCAGCCCCCGAAGGCAGATCCCCGCCATCCGCTTCGCCGGGTCGTTCAGCTTCGCCGCGAAGTCGTGCACCTGCTGCCACGTCGGGTGGTCCGGCATCGTGAGGCCCGCCTGCTCGAACAGGTCCTTCCGATAGACCAGGAACGAGGACTCGCCGTAGAAGGGCACCGAGTAGAGGTGCCCGTCCACCGACAGCGCCTCGCGCACCGACGGGATGAAGTCCTGCGGTTCGTAGCCCTTCGTGGCGTCGGCGTAGGGCTGCAGGTCGACCAGCCAGCCGTTCTTGGCCCACATCGGCGTCTCGTAGTTGCTGATCATCACCACGTCGAACTCGCCACCGCCGGTGGCGACGGATGCCGTGATCTTCGCCCTCGCCTCGTTCTCGGAGAGCGCGACGAAGCGCAGCTTGATGTCGGGGTGCTCGGCCTCGAAACGGTTCGACAGGGAGATGGCGTCGGACATCTGCGAGTTCGTGATGATGGCGATCACGATCTGGTCCGCACCTCCCGACCCCCAGGTGCCGGCGCCTCCGCACGCAGCGAGCGTCATCACGGTGACCGCCGCGAAGACGGCCCGGAGCCGCGTCAGGGACCTCCGGGGACCGGTCCGGCCGCCCTCGCCGCTCGCATTCCGACGTTCCATCACGCCTCCCTCGGCGCCGCGCGGCGCCTGGATCACACGTGCCCGGAGCCGGGACGGCCCTCCCACGGGCCTTGGACCACGCCCACCTTCCCAGTCCTACCCGCATCCGCCACCGCATACGCCTCGGCGACGTCGGCGAGATCGAACACCTCGGTCACCACGACGTCGAGGTGAACGCGGTGCCGGTCCAGAACGTCGAGAAGCTCGGCCATCCGCACAGTGCTCGTCACCCACGACCCGATCACGGTGACGGCGCGGTGCAGCAGCTGCTCGCTGGCGTCGACGTCCAGCCGGCCTCCTTCTCCAACCAGGACGACGCGGCCCCAGCGGCGGGCGTGCCTCACCGCGCTGGCCCTCCCCCCGGTGCTGCCGGAGCAGTCGACGGCGACCTCCGCACCAGGACCGAGCGCCTGGACGACGGCGTCCTCGTCCGAGCCGTCGAGCGCGTCGTCCACGGCCCCGATGCCCAGGGCCACCTCCCGCCGGCCCGCGACCGGGTCGGTGCCCACGACGCGAACCGCGCCGAGCGCCTTCGCGAGCAGCCCGGTCATCAGGCCGACCGGCCCGAGCCCGGTCACGAGCACGGCGTCCCTGCCGCTCACGTCCGCGCGGCACAGCGCCTCGTAGGCGGTCCCACCGCCGCACGCGACACAGGCACCGTCCACGTAGGACAGGAAGTCGGGCAGCACGAGCAGGTCGCGCTCCTCCGCCAGGAGCAGATCGGCGTGACCCCCGTCCCGCTGCCAGCCATAGGCGGCACGCCGGTCGGAGGTGCACGAGATCTGGTACCCGCGCCGGCAGTCCTCGCACTGCCCGCACCCGCTGATGTGGTAGACGACCACGCGCTGGCCGACGCGAATCCGCCGCACGTCGTCCCCGACCGCGACCACGTCGCCGCAGGGCTCGTGACCGGCGATGACGTCCTGGTACGCCTCGGGCCCACTGCCCAGGTGTTCCCGGTAGATCGCCCGGACGTCGCTGCCGCAGATGGTGGAGGCGCGAGGACGGACCAGCACCTGCCCCGCCGCGGGGACCGGGGCCGCGACGTCCCGGAGCTCGACCCGACGGCCGCCGGGGAGAAAAGCTCCGCGCATGCTCCCCTCCGGAACCGAGGCCGTTGGACTCCACGGGCCGTTGGCCCGAGAGCGATCTCTGTGCCGCTCCCGATGGTGGCCGCGTGCGACGTGCTCGCCGGGAAGTCGCGCCATTCCACGCCTGTGGAGGAGACCTGTCAAGAGAAGGCCGACGGCAGCCGGTCTCCCCGGGGGTGGTGCGGCCGCCGGGACGCAGGCGGCTCGGAAGCGGTCCCGCCCTGCCCCGGCTACCGTGCGGTCTTACGGGCCGGACCCGTGACCACCCTGGTCCTGACCGCGAAGGATGCGGGTCCGGCGGCTCGAGCTGGAGGACGAGGGATGAACCCGTCGAGACTGGTTGCCGGCGTCGACTGCTCGACCCAGGCGACCAAGGTCGTGGTCGTCGACGCCGACACCGGCGAGATCGTGCGGGAGGGTCGCGCGCCGCACCCCGAGGGCACCGAGGTGGACCCCGAGGCGTGGTGGGCCGCCTTCACGACCGCCTCCGGCGGCTTGCTGGACGACGTGGCCGCCGTGGCCGTCGCAGGGCAGCAGCACGGCATGGTCCTGCTGGACGGGGCGGGCGAGGTGACCCGCCCGGCCGTGCTGTGGAACGACGTCCGGTCGGACGTCGCGACCCAGGAGCTGCTCGCGGAGCTCGGCGGGCCGGCCGTCTGGGCACAGCAGATCGGCGTCGTCCCCGTGCCCAGCATCACCGTCACCAAGCTGCGGTGGGTGCGGACGGCGGACCCGCAGGCCGCCGAGCGCGCCGAGTCGGTGCTGCTCCCCCACGACTGGCTCACCCACCGGCTGTGCGCGGACCGGGACCCGGCCGGCGAGGCGACGACGGACCGCGGCGACGCTTCCGGGACGGGATGGTGGTCGTCGACGCAGGAGCGGTACCGGGAGGACCTCGTCCGGCTGGCCTTCGGACGCGACCTGCGGCTCGCCCGGGTGGCGGCGCCCGCGGAGGTGGTGGGGACGACGTCCCGAGGTGCTGCCGTCGCGGCGGGCACGGGCGACAACATGGGCGCCGCGTTGGGCCTCGACCTGCGCGCCGGGGACGCCGTCGTGTCGCTCGGCACCAGCGGGACCGCGTTCGCCGTCGCCGACGCGCCTGCCGTGGACCCCAGCGGCCTCGTCGCGGGCTTCGCGGACGCCACCGGCCGGTACCTGCCGCTCTCGTGCACGCTGAACGCAGCGCGCGTGCTGACGGCGGCAGCATCGATGCTGGACGTCGGCCTGGCCGAGCTCGACGAGCTCGCTCTGGCCGCCGAGGGGAGCGCGGGCCTCGTGCTGCTGCCGTTCCTGGACGGCGAGCGGACGCCTCCCCTGCCCCACTCGACCGGTCTGGTCCACGGCCTCACGCGCAGCAACGCCACCCCCGAGCACTTCGCGCGAGCGGCGGTCGAGGGCATGCTCTGCAACCTGGCCGAGGCGCTGGACGCCGTACGGGCGCAGGGGATCGCGGTGCGGCGCGTGCTGCTGATCGGAGGTGCGTCGCAGTCACGCGCCGTGCAGGTGCTGGCTCCGGCGCTGCTCGGCGCACAGGTGCTGCTCCCCGAACCCGGCGAGTACGTGGCCGTCGGAGCCGCGCGCCAGGCGGCCTGGGCCGTGGCCGCCACGCCCGAGCCGCCGGACTGGGAGGTCGCGATGTCGCCGTCCCCGGACCCCCTGCTGGACGACGACAGCGCCGTCCTCGTCCGCACCCGTTACGCGAACGTCCTGAGGCAGGCGGTGCCGCTGCTGACGTAGCCCCGACCTGGCCCGGACCTAGCCCCGACCTAGCCCAGCCTTCTTACGAGCGAAGGCGCTGGCTCAGACCGGCAACCGCGGGCGCACGAGCACGTGCCCGGCGGGCGTCGTGAGGCGCACCCAGCGGCCGTGGCCGTACACCGGGACCGACGCCGCGCCGTCCCCGCGGACGAAACCCAGCGCGTGGGCGGCGAAGGCCGCGCCGGCTGGGACCGCGACCGGCCAGTCGGTCGACCACTCGGCCGGCCGGGACCAGACGGCGCCGCGCAGCCGTGCCACCGCTGCCGAGCCGGCGCCGCCCGGCGTCCCCTTCGCGATCTCGGCGATGCCGGCCTCGGCTGTGCGGACGACGTCACGAGCGGTCGTGTCGCCCAGATGCCGCCACCCGCTGCGCGGCGGGGACACCCCGGCCCATGCCGCGCCGGCGGAAGCGAACGGGGGCAGGGGCAGCACGGGCTCGAAGGCCCCACGGGCCAGGCGGTCGGTGAGAGCCGCCAGCGGCGCGAGCACGTCCCCCGTCCACGGCTCGGCGAGGGCGAACACCCGCAGCCCGAGCACCGTGGGCAGCCCTGCGCCGTGCACCGGCGAGACGTAGGCGGCGAGGGCGAGGGCCGGGCCGTGGCCGACGAGGCGCGCGTCGCCGTCGGAGTCGGCACGCCGCGCGAGTGTGACGAAGGTGCGCAGGTCCGCGCGGGCGTCGGCGTCGACGAGCCGCAGCACCGCCTCACCCTCAGTGGCCGGGACCGCGCCGCCACCAGCCGCGGGGCCGGCGCCGCCATCGGCGCTCTCCGTCACTGGGAGCGGGAGGAGCGGCGCAGCTGGATCGGCTCGTCGAGCCAGCGTTCCATCCGGGCCCGCTCGTCGTCCGTGAAGCGGCGTGGCCGTCCCGCCTTGAGGTCGTAGAGCACGAGGGTCGACTCCGCGCGTGCGTACACGACCCGATCCGGCTCGTCGTCCAGGACCTCGTACTGCATGTCAAAGCTCGCCCCGCCGATGGAGCTCACCCAGAGGTCGATCGCGACGGGCTCTGGGCGGTAGTGCAGGGGCCGCAGGTACTCGATCGCCTGCCGAGCGACGAGGATGCCCGTCTCGACGACGCTGCCGCCGTCGTCGCTGCCGTGCCCGTGGAAGGCGATGACCCGGGCGTCCTCGAGCAGCCGGAGGAACTGCACGTTGTTGACGTGACCGTAGGCGTCCATGTCGCTCCAGCGAAGCGGCGTGGGGATCCGTTGGCGCGGCATGCCCGGCATCGTCTCGCAGCCAGGTCGACGCCTGCCAACCGACCCAGCGGTGGTACGGGGCAGGCGCGGGCGGTGGCCGGTAGCGTCGCCGCGTGACCGAGATGGAGAAGGCAGTGGAGGGACGGCGCCCTTCGTCCCAGGGGTCCACGGGGGAGGCGTCCACCACGTCGCCGCCGACGGGCCGGGACGCACAGGCAGGGCAGGGCGTCGACGTCGCTCGCCTCGGGCCGGAGAGCAAGGCACGGCTTCGCGGCCTGCTCGAGGTGCTCGCCCTCCGTGCGGAGGGTGTGGACGACCGCGGGCAGGACGTCTTCGTCGGGCAGAGCCAGCGCCAGGTGCACGGCCGGGTGTTCGGCGGGCAGGTCCTCGGACAGACGGTCATCGCCGCCGGCCGCACGGTGCCCGTCGACCGGCTGGTGCACTCGATGCACGCCTACTTCCTGCGGCCGGGTGACGCCAACCGGCCCATCACGTTTCGGGTCGAGCGCCTCCGGGACGGCCGGTCGTTCACTGCACGTCGCGTGCACGCCTACCAGCAGGAGAAGACGATCCTGTCGATGACCGCCTCCTTCCAGGAGCTCGACCCGGGACTGGACCACCAGGACGAGATGCCGGACGCCCCGGACCCGGAGACGCTGCCCACCGCCTACGAGCGGATCGGTCACATCGACCTCTCCGCGGCCCAGTACTGGGCCCGGGGCCGTCCTCTCGACATCCGCCACGTGCAGCAGCCGGTGTACTTCACCGCGGACACGAGCGGCCAGTCCCGGCAGATGGTGTGGATGCGCACCGTCGGGAGGCTCCCGGACGACCAGCTGCTGCATCGCGCCGTGCTCGCCTACGCCAGCGACTACACGCTCCTGGAGTCGGTGCTGCGGCGCCACGGCAAGATGTGGACGACGCCGGGGCTCAAGCCCGCGAGCATCGACCATGCCATGTGGTGGCACCGCACCGTGCGTGCGGACGAGTGGATGCTGTACGTGGAGTCGAGCCCCTCCGCCTCCGGGGCACGAGGCCTCGGGCTGGGCCGGATCTTCCGGCGGGACGGCACCTTGGTCGCCACCGTGGCCCAGGAGGGCATGCTGCGCGTGCCGCTCGACTGACGGCGGACGTCCTCGGTCCCGGGTGAGCTGACGGCGCGGGCTCGGTCGAGCCGACGCCGGCTCGCGACTCAGTCCCGGGTGAGCTTGCGGTAGGTCACCCGGTGCGGTCGCGCGGCCTCCGCCCCGAGCCGCTCCACCTTGTTCGCCTCGTAGGCCTCGAAGTTGCCCTCGAACCAGTACCAGGCCGCCGGGTTCTCGTCGGTGCCCTCCCAGGCGAGGATGTGGGTGGCGACGCGGTCCAGGAACCAGCGGTCGTGCGAGATGACCACGGCGCAGCCGGGGAACTCGAGCAGCGCGTTCTCCAGCGACCCGAGGGTCTCGACGTCCAGGTCGTTCGTGGGCTCGTCGAGCAGCAGCAGGTTGCCGCCCTCCTTCAGGGTGAGGGCAAGGTTCAGACGGTTGCGCTCACCCCCCGAGAGCACCCCCGCCGGCTTCTGCTGGTCCGGACCCTTGAAACCGAACTGGGAGACGTATGCCCGCGAGGGGATCTCCACGCTGCCGACCTGGATGTAGTCGTGCCCGCCCGACACGACCTCCCACAGCGTCTTCTTCGGGTCGATGCCGGCCCGGCTCTGGTCGACGTAGGAGATCTTCACCGTGTCGCCGACCCTGACCGTGCCGCTGTCCGGCTCCTCCAGCCCCACGATGGTCTTGAAGAGCGTCGTCTTCCCGACACCGTTCGGACCGATCACACCGACGATCCCGTTGCGCGGCAGCGAGAAGGAGAGCCCGTCGATGAGGAGCCGGTCCCCGAAGCCCTTGCGCAGGTCCTTCACCTCGATGACCTGGCTGCCGAGCCGGGGGCCGGGCGGGATCTGGATCTCCTCGAAGTCCAGCTTCCGCGTGCGCTCCGCCTCCGCGGCCATCTCCTCGTAGCGGGCGAGCCTCGCCTTCTGCTTGGCCTGACGGCCCTTGGCGTTGGAGCGCACCCACTCCAGCTCGTTCGACAGGCGCCTGGCCAGCTTCGCATCCTTCTTGCCCTGGATCTGAAGACGGTCCTTCTTCTTCTCCAGGTAGGTGGAGTAGTTCCCCTCGTACGGGTAGAGGCGGCCCCGGTCCACCTCGGCGATCCACTCGGCCACGTGCTCCAGGAAGTACCGGTCGTGCGTCACGGCGATGACGGCGCCCGCGTACTTCGCGAGGTGCTGCTCCAGCCACGTCACGCTCTCGGCGTCCAGGTGGTTCG
>JBKHWX010000183.1:0-3038 GCA_046566325.1 Actinomycetes bacterium
GCCCACGCCTGGGGCGAGCAGGCGGTGGGGTACTCGACGGGGAAGCTGGTCAGGTCGCGCGGGAAGCCGGCGAAGACCTCGGGGAGGCGGTGCTGGAAGTGTCGGGCGGCCTCGAGGACGGCGACCGCGATCCGGCCGGCCTCCTCGTGCCTGCCGTACCGGGCGAGGCCCGCGGCGATGAGGGCGTTGTCGTGCGGCCAGACCGTCCCGTTGTGGTACTCGATCGGGTTGAACGCGCCCTGTCCGGTGGCGAGCGTGCGAACCCCCCAGCCGCTGAACATCCGGTCGTCCATGAGCCGCGCGACGAGGTCGTCCACGCGGTGCTCCTCGACGATGCCGCTCCAGAGCAGCTGGCCCATGTTCGACGTGAGGGTCGGCACCCGCTGCTTGTCGCCGTCCAGAGCGAGCGCGAAGAACGCGCCGTCCTCGACCCAGAAGTCCTCGTCGAACCGGCGCCGCAGGTCGGCCGCCTGGCCTTCCAGCCGCTTGGCGAGGTCCTCGTCGTCCCACACCTCGCGCGCCAGCCGCGCGGAGCGGATGCGTGCGTCGTACGCGTAGCCCTGCAGCTCGCAGGTGCCCCGGGGCAGCGGCGTCAGGGTGCCGTCGGGCTGCACGATCGAGTTCCAGGAGTCCTTCCAGCACTGGTTGACCAGGCCCGTCTCGGGGTTGCGCGTCTCGTACTCGACGTACCCGTCGCCGTCGAGGTCGGCGTAGTTCCCCAGCCAGTCGAGCGCCGCGCGGGCGTTGGGCTCGAGCTCGCGGACGCAGTCGCGGTCACCCGTCCAGCGTTCGTACTCCTCGAGCAGGATCAGGAACAGGGAAGTGGAGTCGGCGGAGCCGTAGTAGGGCGACTGCGGCCGCTCCTTGAAGTAGGTCATCTCCCCGAAGCGCAGCTCATGGAGGATCTTCCCGGGCTCGGCGTCGCGGAAGTCGTCCTTGGTGGTCGCCTGCCGACGGGCCAGCGTCTGCAGGGTGGTCCGAGCCAGCTCGGGCACGAACGGCAGTGCCTGGTAGCTGGTGATGATGCTGTCGCGGCCGAAGACCGCCATGAACCACGGCAGCCCGGCCGCCGGCAGCATCACGTCGCCGGTGGCGTCGTCCGGGTGCAGACGCAGCGCCGCGAGGTCGAGGATGCTGCGGTCGTAGCAGAGCCGCAGCTCGTCCCAGTCCGCGCTCAGCGTCGGCGCGGCGTCCACCCACTGCTGCGTGTCGTCCTCCATCGGCAGCTCGTGCCGCTTGGGGTGCGACACGTGGACGGGATGCGTGTGCGGGCGGTGGGCCGAGGGCCGCTCGGCGACGAGCGTGATGTCGATCTCGCACGACCAGGTCTGGGCGGGTGCGAGCCGGACGTGGTAGGTCAGGCTCCGGTCGCTCAACCTGGCCCCGTCGGCGTGCAGCCAGGTCTCTCGCACGAAGTCTTCCCGGCGGTAGCCGAGGACGACGACACCGTCCTCGAGGCGGTGGTAGCGGTCACCCTTCTTCGACAGCTTGTCCTTGACCTCGAACAGGTCGGCGAAGTCGGCGTCGAACTGCAGGCCCACTTCGACGACCACCTCCTTGGTCCCCGCGTTCGACAGTCGCAGCTGCTCCCGCATGCCGGCGCCGAGGACGCGGTGCCGGATCAGGGAGAGCGTCGGGTTCTCGTAGACGGTGCCGGTGGGGACGACGAGGAAGAAGCTCGCGGTCGCGTACTCCTCGTTGTCGGTGGAGAGCGCGTCCAGGTCGCGGCCGTCCAGGGTGAGCTTCCAGTGCGACAGGTGCCGCATGTCCCTGAAGAACAGCCCGAGCACCTGGTCGGGGTCCGCGGTGACGTCGCCCTGGGTGTCGCTGACAATGAACGTGCTGCCGTCGAGCACGCTGACGTGCGGTGGCTTCATCAGCCGTGTCCTCCCGAGTGCCAACCGTGAGCGGAACCCGTCGTCGTCCGCGTTACCCGCCGCCGGTTGCGGGAATCCTTGGAGGAGGACGGGAAGTGCCCGCCGGCAGCGGGTGCCTGCGTTTACGGGCGGTACGAGGCCTGCCGGGCCGGTGGGTGCCGCCCTGGAGGAGGAAGGAGAACGCGCAATGCGGATAGGAATCATCGCGCCGCCCTGGATGCCGATCCCCCCGCCGAGCTACGGCGGGATCGAGATGGTCGTGGACGTCATGGCACGCGGCCTGGTCGCAGCCGGCCACGAGGTGCTGCTCGCGGCACCGGCTGACAGCACGTGCCCGGTCCCCATGGTGCCCGGGCTGCCGCCGTCCCAGCGGGCGCGTCTCGGGGCAGCGGCCGTCGAGCTGCCTTACGTGCTGTCGGCGTACGCGGGCATGAGCGACGTGGACGTCATCCACGACCACACCGTCACCGGACCCTTCTGCGCGCCGAGGCCCCTGCCGGCCCCGGTCGTGACGACCAACCACGCACCCTTCGACTCGGAGATCGGGGTCGCCTACCGGTACCTGCCCTCGGACGTCGCGCTGGTCGCGATCTCGCGCTCGCAGGCCGCCGCCGCGGTCTCGACCCAGGTCTGCCGGGTGATCCACCACGGGATCGACGTCTCCGCCGTCCCCGTGGGACCGGGTGACGGCGGCTACGTCAGCTTCCTCGGACGGATGGACCCGGGCAAGGGGGTTCGCGAGGCTGCCCTGGTCGCCAGGGCCGCGGGAGTCCCCCTGAAGATCGCCGCGAAGATGAGCGAGGCGCCCGAGCGCGAGTACTTCGAGTCGCAGGTACAGCCGCTGCTCGGCGAGGACGTCGAGTACGTGGGCGAGCTGGGCCCGGCGGACAAGTACCGTCTCGTCGGGGAGGCGCAGGCGCTGCTCAACCCCCTGCAGTGGCCGGAACCGTTCGGGCTGGTGATGGTCGAGGCGCTGGCGTGCGGGACGCCCGTGGTCACGACGCCGTGCGGGGCGGCTCCCGAGATCGTCGAGGACGGCGTCACGGGCTTCGTGCGCGACAGTGCGGCGGCGCTCACCGCGGCGTTGAAGCAGGCCGACCGGCTGGACCGGGCGGCGTGCCGGCGTTCGGCGGAGACGGCGTTCAGCGCCGAGCGGATGGT
>JBKHWX010000184.1:0-3094 GCA_046566325.1 Actinomycetes bacterium
CCGACGGTCCGCCGGTCGAGCAGCACGGTCGCGCGCATGTCGTGCGGCTGCTCGTCGCGTCGCACCATCAGCTCCCCGCGCCGGGCTGTCGACCGCCAGTGCACCCGGCGCAGGTCGTCCCCGTGCCGGTACTCGCGCGTCGCCAGGTCGTGCTCGCCGGCGGCGGCCGCCGTCCTCGCGGTGGAGTCGCCCGAGCCGTTCCAGCTGCCCTGCGTCCTCAGGGGCACGAGCGGGTGCACCCGCGGGACGACGACCAGCGGGTCGGTCGCGGAGAACGACCGGGTGACCTCACACATGCCGAAGGGGTCGGTCAGACGCAGCCGCATCGGCCCGACCTCCCACCGGCCACGGACGTCGCTGCGCAGCGAGTAGGTGACGGCTGCGGTGGCGCCGCCGTCCAGCCGGTCGACCACGAACCGGGGCCTCGACCCCAGCACGTACGGGACGACGTCCTCGGCGAGCAGCACGCCCGTCGGCAGCCGGGCCAGGTTGCTGAGGTCGAGCCTGACGGACGCGGCGGAGCCGGCCTGGATGCGTCCCGGCGTCACCGTCCGGGCGAGCTGGATGCGGTAACGGGCCCGGGCGACGAGCAGGACGCTCGCGAGCGGGAGCGCGACGAGCAGCACGGCGACGCGCAGCAGGTCCCGCTGTCCGAGGACGACGGCGCACGCGGCCGCCGCGGCCCCCGCGGCGAGGAAGGCCCGGCCACGCGTCGTCATGCCCGCCAGCGCGACGCCCAGCTGCCCCCCGTCCCCCTTCCGCTGGCCGTCCCCCTTCCGCTGGCCGTCCCCCTTCGAATGTCCGGGCACCGTCGTCAGCTCCGGCCGCGTCGCCCCGACGCCCCCGGGACCGGGACCTGCGCGAGCACGTCGGCGAGCACCTGCGGAACGGTGCGGCGGGCGAGCAGGGCGTCCGCGGTGAGGAGCAGCCGGTGGGCGAGGACGGGCTCGGCGAGCAGCTGGACGTCGTCCGGCAGCACGTGCTCCCGCCCCGCCAGGGCGGCGGCGGCCCGGCACGACCGCAGGAGGTGGAGGCTCGCCCGGGGCGAGGCGCCCAGCCGAAGGTCCGGGTGCGTCCGCGTCGCCGCGACGAGGTCGACCAGGTACTGCTTCACGGCGTCCGAGGCGAAGACACCTCGGACGACCGACACGAGGCGTCGGACCAGCGCCGCGTCCGCGACCGGCTCCAGGTCCTGCAGCGGGTCGTGCGCGGCATGCGTGTCCAGCATGTCGAGCTCCGAGGCCGTCGAGGGGTACCCCATCGAGACCCGCGCCATGAACCTGTCGCGCTGCGCCTCCGGCAGCGGGTACGTGCCCTCCATCTCGACGGGGTTCTGCGTCGCGATCACGATGAACGGAGGCTCGAGGGCGTAGGTCACGCCGTCGACGGTGACCTGCCGCTCCTCCATGCACTCCAGCAGCGCGGACTGCGTCTTGGGAGACGCTCGGTTGATCTCGTCGCCGACCACGACGTTGGCGAAGACCGGACCCGGCTTGAACTCGAAGTCCCGCTCCTCCTGGTTGTAGATGCTCACCCCGGTGATGTCGCTCGGCAGCAGGTCCGGGGTGAACTGGATACGCCGCACCGAGCTGCCGATCGAGGCGGCCAGCGCCTTCGCGAGCATCGTCTTGCCGACTCCCGGCACGTCCTCGACCAGCAGGTGCCCTTCGGCCAGCAGCACGGTGAGGGCCGTGTCGATGACGTGGTCCTTGCCCTCGATGACCGACCGCATCGCCCTGCGGACGTCGTCGGTGGCTCGGGTGAGGTCCTCCAGCAGGGGCTGGGGAGCACCTGGCTCGAGTCCGGCAGTGGTCACACCGGGACGGTAATTCATGGACGGCGCGCTCGGGGAGCGCCTGTCCTTCTCCACCCTGTCGGTCCCTCTCCACTTCCCTCCACGGGCTGAGCCGGAAGCGCCGGAGGACGGTGTTCCCGTTCGTGGTCTCGCCCGTCACGGACTCCTCCACCCCGGAGCGCACGCCTCGCCCTCCACCGCGCTCCACCCGCTTCACCTGCGGTAACGCCTCCAGATGAAGCGCGCGACACGCTCTGCCGCGTTGACCGGGGAGGGAAGTGGAGTAATGTGGAGGACGTCGGAGCGGAGCGGGGTTCCGACACCGTCCTTGGGGAGGTGGTGCCGGTGTTCCTGGGCACCCACTTCCCCCGTCTGGACGACAAGGGCCGGCTGATCCTGCCGGCGAAGTTCCGGGAGCAGCTCGCCCCGGGGCTGGTCGTGACCCGTGGACAGGAGAGGTGCCTCTACGTCTTTCCCGCAGCGGAGTTCGAACGGATCCATGAGCAGCTCCGGCAGGCTCCCGTCACGAGCAAGCAGGCCCGCGACTACCTGCGCGTCCTGCTGTCGGGCGCGTCGGACGAGGTGCCCGACAAGCAAGGTCGGGTCACCGTGCCACCTGCGCTGCGCAGCTACGCCGGGCTGGACCGGGACTGCGCGGTGATCGGGGCCGGCTCCCGGGTGGAGATCTGGGACGCCGCGGCCTGGGAGACCTACCTCGCCGAGCAGGAGACCGCATTCTCCGAGACGGCGCAGGAGGTGGTGCCCGGACTGTTCTGATCGGCGCAGCCTGTTCTGACGGACACAGCCCCTGATCGACACAGCCTCTGTCGACCGAGCAGCGGTTCCGAGCGACCCTCGTTTCGATCCACCCGCTCGAGCCCCCGCGGCTCGGCCCGACGCAACTTCCTTCGACTTCCTTCGACGTCAGCTCGCCGGCACGGCGAGGTCTCCAGCCGCTTCCCGCGTCCTGACGCACCTTCCCCGGTGTCAGGCCGCGACTGCGAACGCCAGCGGCACCCTCCCTTCGAGGGGCGCCAGGGCGTCCTGCTCGACAGCGGACTCCCTCAACCGGGAGCGGATGGAGACCTGGCCGGGCCGATGGGCCGCAGAGACAGACCAGACCGACCCGAAAGGCCAGCAGTGGACGACGACTCCGCGGCAGCCCGGCACAGCCCGGTGCTGCTCGAGCGCTGTGTCGCCCTGCTCGCCCCGGCGCTGACCCGGCCGGGCGCGGTCGTCGTCGACGCCACCCTCGGCATGGGCGGCCACAGCGAGGCACTCCTCGCGAGCAGCCCGGGC
>JBKHWX010000185.1:0-9907 GCA_046566325.1 Actinomycetes bacterium
AACAGGGCGTCCAGCAGCGGGTCGCGGATGCGGGTCCAGTGCGCGAACATCGCCGCCCAGGCGTCGCCGTCGCCCGTGGCGAACTCCTCGAGGGACGCGACCGTACGGTCGAGCGACGTCGACAGGAGGGCGCAACGCCCGTCGTCCAGGGCATGCGCGAGCGCGTACTCGGCATGCACCCACGTGAGCCCGTGGGCCTGGAGGTTCATGTCCCGCAGCACCGGCGAGGCCGCGGCCAGCGGGTAGAAGGCGCTGAAGAGGTCGGTCGTGAAGCCGGGCACCGTGACGACCTCACTGCGGACCGCTCCCCCGACCTCGCTGTTCGCCTCCACCAGCAGGACGTCCCATCCGGCGTCCGCCAGGGCGCCCGCGGCCACGAGGCCGTTCGGGCCCGCGCCGATCACCACCGCGTCTACCGCGCCTGTCGCCACGACCGCTCCCGTCCTTGGCCCCGAGGCCGCCTTGCCCCTGAGGCTACGGAAATGCCCCATGATCACAACGGGACCGGAGGCCGCGCCGGCTGGGACCCGTGCGTGCGCTACCGGATGACGCAGTCCGGAGGCGTCATCGGGTCACGCATGCCGACGCGTCGGGGTCAAGCACATCCAGGCTGGAGCGGGGTGACGTCATCCCTCGGCTACCGCCGCGACGTGGTCAGCTGGCACGCCTGCGCCCACTGCCGCGACTCGACCTGCACACCGGCTCGTCCGGGCCGCAGCAGGGCCTCGCAGTCCTTGATGCTGCCCGCGAGCAGGTCGTAGAGGCGCTCGTCGCGGTCGGGGATGCACGCCGTCGCGATGCCCTCGACCGAGCACCGCACGATGCTCGGAGCTGCGCGCCGGCGGAAGCCCTTCGGGGAGATGTGCAGCCGCCGGGAGAAGTCGAGCGCCCAGCGCGCGGCGTGCGGAACCTGGTCGAGCACGGTCTGGGTATCGGGGTCGAGCTCGTCGCCCTGGCGGCCGTCCATCTGGGCGAGGACCCGGTCGCACGTCACGACGGACACGGCCAGGGCGTTCTGCCGCGGAGCCGCCGAGATCGGCAGAGCCGCTCTCGCGCAACGACGCGCGATGGCGACGTCGACGTGCGGGTCGTCCCCGGTGAGCCCGATGACCGAGGGGATCAGCAGCCCGAGACGTGACCGGCCGTCGTCCGAGATGCAGTCGTTGACGTGCCGCGCGAGTCCCGCGAGCAGCGGATGGGTGCACGACGGATGGTCACTCCACCGCTCGCCGGCCAGGAACGAGGCCATCTCCATGAAGCACGCACCCTTGCGCGGACTGCGGTGCTTGCCGCGGGACAGGACAGGTACGAGGTCGGCCACCGGGTCGGGAATGTTCGGCATGGGACGCCCCATCAGCTCGTCGCGACTCCTGCTGCTCCAGTCTGCGCCGACCGGGGCGCCGGCACCACCCCGCGGTCAGCCGCCCGCGCTCGGGCTCCGCGCGCCGAGCCGCGCGGGCGCGGTGTGGCGCAGCCAGAGCAGGCCGAGCACCGGCAGCACGAGCGGGACGACGCCGTAGCCGCGCCCGTAGACGGACCAGACGGTGGCGTCCGGGAAGGCCGCGCGGTCGGTGAGGCTGAGCGTGCCGACCATGAGGACGCCGGCCAGCTCGACCAGGACGGCGGCCACGGCGACGCGCCACGCGGCGCGGCCCCGGGTGGCCAGGGCAGCGGTGGCGACGACGTAGACGAGCGCGGCGAACGCGGACAGCGAGTAGGCGACGGGCGCGGCCGAGAAGTGGGTCGCGATCTGCACGCCGGCCCGTGCGCTCGCCGAGAGGGCGAAGACCCCGTAGGCCGCGATGAGGACGCGGCCCGGTCCCGAGCGGCGGGTCTCGTCCCTCGCGGCCGGTCCGGTCTCGGGGCTGCCTTCCTTCGGCCGGCTCACCCCCACACCTGCAGCAGCCGCAGCACGACGACCGCGACGGCGGCGCAGGCGATGGCGAGGACCCCGTTGCCCCAGCGGCTGCGGTCGGCGATGCCCCACGCCGTGCCGATCGGCAGCAGGAGTACGGACGCCAGCAGGTAGCCGGCGAAGACCACGCCGCTGGTGTGGTGGCCTCCGCGGACCAGCGCGACGACGCCGACCACTGCCTGGACGAGCAGGCCGACCTCGACGACGGCGAGGCCGACGAGCTGCGGCCCGCTCGGTCGCCGGTTCAGCACGGCACCGAGCAGCGACCAGACGGCTAGCGCCAGGGACGCCGCGCCCAGGGCGAGAGCGAGTCCGGGGATCACGGGTCGGGAGGATATGCGGTGGGCGCGGTGGGGACGGCACCGCCGTCGGGCGTGGCGGGGCCGGTGGGGACGGCGCCGCCGGCGGGCGTCGCGGCGCAGGTGGGGACGGCGCCGCCGTCGAGCACAGCCCCGGCGCCGCCTCTAGGGTGCCGAGCGTGGTGAGCAAGCCGATCCTGGTCCTGGTCCGGCACGGCCGCACCGAGTGGTCGTCGACGGGGCGGCACACGGGGCTGACCGACGTCCCTCTCGACGCCGAGGGCGAGCGGTCGGCGCGGGCGCTCGCCCAGGTGCTGTCGCCGTACGAGTTCGCGGAGGTGCGGGTGAGCCCGCTCAGCCGGGCGCGCGGGACGGCGGAGCTAGCCGGCCTCGGCCCGCTCGTCGTCGACGAGGACCTCGTCGAGTGGGACTACGGCGCGTACGAGGGGCTGACCACCCCGCAGATCAGACAGCAGCGCGGGGACCAGTGGCGCGTGTTCGACCAGGGCGTCGAGCCGGGCGGGCCAGGCCAGACACCCGGCGAGAACATCCACAACGTGGCGGACCGGGCACGCAGCCTCCTGGCCCGGGTGCGGGAGCCGCTGCGCCGCGGCCCGGTCGCGCTCGTCGGCCACGGGCACGCGCTGCGGGTGCTGGCCACTGTCTGGCTCGGCCTGCCTCCGGAGTCGGGGGCGATGCTCGACCTCGGCACCGGGTCCGTCAGCGTGCTGTCGACGGCGCACGAGATCCCGTGCATCCGGCTGTGGAACCAGCTGATCCCTCATTCGTAGCGACCGTGTGGCGGCAGGCCGCGACAGGCGCGTGCTCGCCCTGGCAACAGGGCACCGTGAGCGCCTCGGTCAGCCACTGCCGCGAGCGGCCACTCACTGCGAGAACAGCGCGTCGACGTCCACGAGCAAGCTTCCGCCGCCGAACGGTACGTCACCGCTGGCGCCTGACGTGAGGTGCGCTTCTCGCGTGTAGAGGCCCGCGTCCGTCAGGGTGAACGCTGACAACGAGGGCTCCGTGGGGTCGGCGACCCAGTAGTGCGAGACTCCGAGCGCCGCGTACTTGCCCGTCTTCACCACGAGGTCGTCCGCGCGGTTCGTCGAGAGCACTTCCACGACGAGGACGGGCGAACCCGTGAAACGCACCGACTCGGCGGTCTCGGGGTGGACCATCACGTCCGGGATGAACTCGTCCGACCGCGGTTTCCACGACCACCCCGCGGTCACGGCGAGGCCCTCGGGCACAACGCTCTCGAGCGCCGTCACCAGCCGGTGCACCGTCCGCTGGTGCTGCCGGCACGGGCTCGGGCTCACGACGAGGCGACCGTCGATGTACTCGGCAAGCGAATTCTCCCCCAGCGCCTCGAACTGCTCCCAGCTCATCGGCTCGTCGGGCCGGACGAGCGGGGACAGTGTCATCGCGCACCTCCTGTTCCCCGCGACGCTAGCGACGCCCGCTGACGGGAAACGTCTGTCTCCCTACTCCAGCACGAGCACCAGGTCCCCGCCCTCGACCTGCTGCACGGGCCCGAGCGCGACACGGGCCACCCGCCCGCCGACGGGCGCGGTGATGGACGCCTCCATCTTCATCGCCTCGATCGTCGCTACCGTCGCCCCCGCCTCGACCTCGTCGCCCTCGGCCGCCTTGAGGGTGACCACTCCGGCGAACGGCGCCGGCACGTGCCCGGGCCGCGACGGGTCCGCCTTCTCGGCCGCCTTCACGTCGACGGTGATGGAGGTGTCGCGCACCTGGATCGGCCGCAGCTGCCCGTTGAGGGTGCACATCACGGTGCGCATCCCGCGATCGTCCGCGTCGCCCACCGCCTCGAGACCGACCAGCAGCTTGACCCCGCGGTCGAGGTTCACGCTGTGCTCGTCGCCGGGCCGCAGCCCGTAGAGGTAGTCGATCGTGTCGAGGACGGAGACGTCCCCGTAGGTCTCGCGGACGCGCGCCAGCTCCGCCGCGGGCACGGGGAACAGCATCCGGTTCAGGGCGCCACGACGCGCGGGCCCGGGCTCCGCCAGCTCGGCACGCTGCGCGTCGTCCAGGTCGACCTGACGGACCGGCGCGCTACGGCCCTGCAGCGCCTTGGTTCGGAACGGTTCCGGCCACCCGCCCGGCGGGTCGCCCAGCTCGCCGCTCAGGAAGCCGATGACGGAGTCGGGGATGTCGAAAGACTGCGGGTCCTCGGCGAACTTCTCGGGGTCGGCGCCGACGGCGACGAGGTGCAGGGCGAGGTCGCCGACGACTTTCGAGGACGGCGTCACCTTCACCAGGCGCCCGAGGATCCGGTCCGCCGCGGCGTACATCGCCTCGATCTGCTCGAACTTCTCACCGAGGCCCAGCGCGATCGCCTGCTGCCGCAGGTTCGACAGCTGGCCGCCGGGGATCTCGTGGTCGTACACCCGCCCAGTCGGTGACGGCAGCCCCGACTCGAACGGCGCGTAGACGCGGCGCACCGCCTCCCAGTAGGGCTCGAGGTCCATGACGGCACGAAGATCGAGACCCGTGTCCCGCTCCGTGTTCGCGAGGGCGGCGACCAGGGCGGACGCCGGGGGCTGGCTGGTCGTCCCGGCCATCGACGCGCTGGCGACGTCCACCGCGTCGACGCCCGCGTCGACCGCCGCGAGCAGCGTCCCGAGCTGGCCTCCGGCGGTGTCGTGCGTGTGCAGGTGCACGGGCAGGTCGAAGCGCTCGCGGAGGGCGGTCACGAGCGTGCGCGCCGCGGGCGGGCGCAGCAGCCCGGCCATGTCCTTGATGGCGAGGATGTGAGCGCCGGCATCGACGATCTGCTCCGCGAGGCGCAGGTAGTAGTCGAGCGTGTACAGGTTCTCGTTCGGGTTCGTGAGGTCGGCGGTGTAGCAGAGGGCCACCTCCGCCACCGCACGTCCCGTCGTCCGCACGGCGTCGATGGCAGGCCGCATCTGGTCGACGTCGTTGAGGGCGTCGAAGATGCGGAAGATGTCGATGCCGGTGGACGTCGCCTCCTCGACGAACGCGGTCGTGACCTCCGTCGGGTACGGCGTGTAGCCCACGGTGTTGCGACCGCGCAGCAGCATCTGCAGGCACAGGTTCGGCATCGCCTCACGAAGGCGTGCGAGGCGCTCCCAGGGGTCCTCCCCCAGGAACCGCAGGGCCACGTCGTACGTCGCCCCGCCCCAGCACTCGACGCTCAGCAGCTGCGGTGTCAGCCGTGCCACGTAGGGAGCGGCGACGAGCAGGTCGCGCGTGCGCACACGTGTCGCGAGCAGCGACTGGTGCGCGTCGCGGAAGGTGGTGTCCGTGACGGCGACCGGCGTCTGGGCCCGCAGGGCGGCCGCGAACCCCTCGGGTCCGAGCTCCAGGAGCCGCTGCCGCGACCCGTCGGGGGGCGCGGCGTCCAGCTCTGCGCGTGGCAGCTTGGCCGCGGGGTCGAGGTCGACGGGCGCCCCACCCTGGGGCCGGTTCACGGTGACGTCGGCGAGCCAGGTGAGCAGGCGGGTGGCCCGGTCCGCGGACGGCCGCGCGGCGACGAGGTGCGGGCGCTCGTCGATGAAGGACGTCGCGAGGTCGCCGGCGATGAACGCCGGGTCCTCGAGCACGGCCTGCAGGAACGGGATGTTCGTCCGCACCCCGCGGACGCGGAACTCGGCGAGAGCGCGCCGGGCACGGCGGACGGCGAGCGGGAAGTCACGCCCGCGACAGGTCAGCTTCACGAGCATCGAGTCGAAGTGAGCACTGATCTCGGCGCCCGTGGCCGCCGTCCCGCCGTCGAGCCTGACGCCCGCGCCGCCCGGTGACCGGTAGGCGGTCATCTTGCCGGTGTCGGGACGGAAGCCGTTGGCCGGGTCCTCGGTGGTGATGCGGCACTGCAGCGCCGCGCCGTTGACCCGGATGTCGTCCTGCGTCAGGCCCAGGTCCGCGAGCGTCTCCCCGCTCGCGATGCGCATCTGGGACTGGACCAGGTCGACGTCCGTCACCTCCTCGGTGACCGTGTGCTCGACCTGGATGCGCGGGTTCATCTCGATGAAGACGTGCTGCCCCGCGCGAGGTCCCGTCGTCTCGACGAGGAACTCGACCGTGCCGGCGTTGACGTAGCCGAGCGCACGCGCGAACTTCACCGCGTCCGCGCAGAGGGCCGCTCGGAGGTCGGGGTCGAGGTTCGGCGCCGGTGCGATCTCGATGACCTTCTGGTGCCGCCGCTGGACGGAGCAGTCACGTTCGTAGAGGTGCACGGTCGCGCCGGTGCTGTCGGCGAGCACCTGGACCTCGACGTGGCGCGGCCGCGCGACGGCCTGCTCGAGGAAGACCGTCGGGTCCCCGAAGGCGCCCTCGGCCTCGCGCATCGCCGTCGCGAGGGCCTCGGGCAGCGCTTCGCGGCTGTCGACCCGCCGCATGCCGCGCCCGCCGCCACCGGCGACGGCCTTGACGAAGACCGGGAAGCCGACGTCCTCGGCGGCCCCGAGCAGGGTGTCGACGTCGCTGGACGGCGCGCACGACCGCAGGGTGGGGATGCCGGCCCGGCGGGCGGCGTCCAGCGCCTTCACCTTGTTGCCCGCCAGCTGGAGCGTCGCGGCGTCCGGGCCGATGAAGGTGATCCCGGCGTCGGTGCACGCCTGCGCGAGCAGCGGGTTCTCGGACAGGAAGCCGTAGCCGGGGTAGACCGCGTCGGCCCCCGACTCGCGCGCCACGCGGATGATCTCCGCGACGTCCAGGTAGGCCCGGACCGGGTGCCCCTGCTCCCCGATCAGGTACGCCTCGTCGGCCTTGATGCGGTGGACGGCGTTCCGGTCCTCGTAGGGGAACACGGCGACGGTTCTGGCACCGAGCTCGTAGGCGGCGCGGAACGCGCGGACGGCGATCTCGCCTCGGTTGGCGACGAGCACCTTCTGGAACACCGGGACCTCCAGCTGGGCGAGGACGGACGGCAGCGTAACGCCGTGTCCGGGCGCTGGACGTGGCGTCCGCCTCCTGGAACGCGCTCGTCCTATCCTCACCTCGCATGAGCACCAGACCACGCAGTCGGCGCGACCTGTTCGCGCTCGGCGCTGCCGCTGTCGGGGTCTGGTCGGCGGCCGCCTGCAGCCCGTCAGGGCCGAAGGGCGCCGCAACACCGTCGCCGCGCGGGACCACCACGGGGACGACGTCCTCCGCCAGTCCGTCGGAGCCCCTCCGAGCCCCGCTCACCGGCGTCGCGGTCACCGACGCCGCTGCCCTCGCGCACCCAGCCGTGGGGATCAAGATCTCCGACGTGCCCCAAGCGCACCCGCAGACCGGCGTGGACCGTGCGGACATCGTGTTCGTCGAGCCCATCGGCGTCGCGTACACCCGGCTCGGGGCGGTGTTCCACTCCGACATCCCCGACCTCGTGGGGCCGGTGCGCTCGGTCCGGGTGGCCGACGCCGCGCTGATGGGACCGCTCGGAGGGGTCCTCGGCGACGCGATGGGCGCACCCGGCGTGCTCGACTACGTCCACGGGGTCGCGGACCTCGAGGACCTCGGGACCCTCCGTGTCACCGGGTCCGGTGCGTACATCGTGGACGGGCGCCGGCCGTCGCCGGACGACGTCTTCGCCAAGCCGTCGGTGCTGCTGCACCTCGCCACGCGAACGGCTCCCCCGCGGCCGTACTTCCTGCACTCGGACGACGCGTCGAGCTCCTCGACGTCGAAGGGCGGCCCGGCGCTCGGCGTGGAGGTCGGCTACGGCCCGGGGTTCGTCGTCCGGTGGGACTACGACGCCGCGTCGGGCCGGTACCTGCGCCGCGAGCCGTGGGGCCCGCACGTGGCGACCGACGGGCGGCAGGTGTCCGCGGTCAACGTGCTCGTCCTGGAGGTCGAGCCGTACGTCCAGCAGGTCCCGGGCGGCGGCACCCCGGCGCTGCGGCTCGTCGGTGCGGGTGGCGGCCTCACTGCCCTCGGGGGTGGGCGCGCCGTGACCGGGACCTGGAGGAAGGAGGGCGTGAACGACCCCTTCCAGCTCGAGACGACGCCCGGGTTCCCGCTGCGGCTGGCGCCGGGCAACACGTGGGTCGAGCTGCCTGCCCCCGGCGCGACGACCCGGCTGCAGGGTGGGGGCTGAGACCCGGCAACACCGCGACACCCCCGCCGCACCCCGCGGGACGGCGCCTACGGCAGCTCCCACGTGTGCACGGGCTCGTTGCTGTGCATCCCCTGGCAGTACAGCTCGAGCATCCCGGAGAGCGCCTGCGCCCGGTCCATCCCCCGCTTCTCGAACGCCTTCACCGCGTCGGCCTGCCACGTCGCGCCGTTCACCCCCAGCTTCGCGCGCGACTCGATGATCCCCAGGTAGCGGTCGCTCACCTCGCTCGCCACGCCCCACCGCTCCAGGCCCTCGTGGGCCATCGGCAGCAGCCTGCGCAGCACGAGCTCGTCGGTCGTCACCTCGCCGAGACCCGGCCAGTAGACGCGAGCGTCCATGCCGCGCTTCGCGCACTCGAGGAAGTTCTCGTGCGCCGTCGAGAACGACATCTTGGACCAGACAGGCCGCTCCTCCTCGGCCAGCACGCGGATCGCGCCGTAGTAGAAGGCGGCGTTCGCCATGACGTCCGCCACCGTCGGGCCCGCGGGCAGGACGCGGTTCTCCACCCGCAGGTGGGGGCGGCCCCCGACGACGTCGTAGACCGGGCGGTTCCAGCGGTACACGGTGCCGTTGTGCAGCCGCAGCTCCTGCAGGCGGGGCGTCTCGCCCACGTCGAGCAGAGCCAGCGGGTCCTCGTCGGTCACCTCCGGCAGCAGCGTCGGGAAGTACCGCACGTTCTCCTCGAAGAGGTCGAAGATCGACGTGATCCACCGCTCCCCGAAGAACACGCGAGGCCGCACGCCCTGGTTCTTCAGCTCCTGCGGCCGGGTGTCCGTCGCCTGCGTGAACAGCTCGATGCGCGTCTCCGCCCACAGGTGCCGGCCGAAGAAGAACGGCGAGTTCGCGCCCAGGGCGAGCTGGGGGCCGGCCAGCACCTGCGCCCCGTTCCAGTAGCAGGCGAACCGCATCGGTGAGACCTGCAGGTGCAGCTGCACGCTCGTGCACGCCGACTCCGGCGCGATCGTCGCCGAGTAGGTCGCGAGCCGCTCGTGCCCGTGGATGTCGATGTAGAGGTCCTCGCCCCGGGACATGAAGATCATGTCGTTCAGGGCGGCGTACCGCGCCGAGTCGCTCATCCACGCGCCCGTGAAGTGCTCGGGCATCACGGTCGGCAGGATGCCGATCATGACGATGTGGGCACCCGCCTCGGCGGCCCTGCTCTCCGCCATGTTCAGGCTCTCCCGCAGGTCCCGCTCGAGGTCGAGGGCCGACGTCCCCGGCAGCGGCCGCGGCGCGACGTTCAGCTCGATGTTGTAGGCGCCAAGCTCGGTCTGGTAGAGAGGGTCGGCGATCCGCTCGAGCACCGCCTTGTTCGCCATGTTCGGCTGGTACTTGCCGTCCACCAGGTTGAGCTCGATCTCCAGCCCGGCAAGGGGACGGCCGCTCTCGAACCCGCCCGTGCGCAGCATCCGCTCGAAGACGTCCAGGCAGAGCTGCACCTTCTCGCGGTACCGCTGACGCTGCTCCCGCGAGTACTAGCTGCCGACTACCTCGTCGCCCATCCCCGGCCCTTCTTCGCTGTCGGGCTCTTCCGCCTCCACCCCCGAGTCGGCGCTCCCGGTGTCCGAGAGTCCATCACACGCTCAGGCGCGGCACCACCGCTTG
>JBKHWX010000186.1:0-13824 GCA_046566325.1 Actinomycetes bacterium
GTCACCTCGTACCCCGGGTCGGTGTCGCAGAGCTCGACCTCCTCCCGGCTCGCGACGATCCACCAGTGGCTCGCCCTCCCTGCGACGTCCGTGAGGGAGACGGCCAGCACGGTCCGCGGCTCCGGCAGCTCGGACAGGTCGAGGTTCCGGTGCATGTCCCAGAGCAGAAGGTGCGGGTCGAGGTCCGGGTCGCCCAGCTCCGGGACCCACCGCACCCCCCAGCGGCCCAGGGCCTCGACGACCGGCCGTAGCTCGCGGCCGGCCGTCGTCAAGCGGTAGCCGACGCCGCCGTCGTCCACGTGCTTCTCGACCACGCCTGCCCGCTCGAGCTCCCGCAGCCGCTTCGAGAGCAGCGCGGGGGACATCCTCGGGACGCCGCGGCGGAGCTCGCCCCAGCGGGAGCTGCCGCTCAGCAGCTCGCGGACGACGAGCAGCGTCCACCGCTCGTCGAGCAGCTCCATCGCCTTGGCCACGGGGCAGAACTGGCCGTACCTGGCGCCCACGCGGCACCACCTCGGCTCGTCGGCTCGGCGGTCTGTCCGCTGACGACGGTAGACCCGGCCTGCCCGGTGGTACAGAACCAGAACTAGGCGAAGGTCACCGCGCGGCGGAGCGTGTTCTCGGGCTCATCTTCCGGACCCGCTCCCCGAGGAGGCGTCATGTCCACTCCCACCGCCACCACCGCAACGACCGCCACCACCGCAACGACCGGCACCAGCGTCGCCGTCGGCAACGGCGCCGTGCCCGCTCCAGCCCCGGTCGACCTGCCCGCACCCGCGAGCGACACCGCCCCCGCCCTCCCCGACCAGGCGAAGAGCCTGCTTGGCCTGCTCGCCGGGTACGCCGGCCACCGCACGGTCGAGATGGGCCTTCGGCAGGGCCTCGTCCGTGCGCTCGCGAACGCCGACGCTGCCGGCCTCACCGCCGAAGGGCTGGCAGAGCGCACGGGGCACGACCCGTTCTACGTCTCCGTCTGGCTTCGCAGCGCCCTGGCCACCAGCGTCTGCGAGCGGAGCGGGCAAGGGTTCCGGCTCGCGCCGCACATGGCGACGTTGCTCCTCGACGAGGCGTCACCGGCGTACGTGGGCGGCGTCTTCGTCGTCCAGGCCCAGCCGGAGATGTTCGGCCGCTTCTCCGACGTGCTGTCGACCGGCGAACGCATGTGGTGGGCCGACTGCAGCCCGGAGTGGATCGAGGGCGTCTCCGGCACCGGCACCCCGTTCTACACGCGCCTCGTCCCAGCCGGCCTCGCGCAGGTACCCGGCCTGGCCGAGCGGCTCGCTGACGGGGGGCACGTGGTCGACACGGCGTGCGGTGCCGGCAAGGGCCTGCTGCGGCTGGCCCAGCACTACCCGAACGTCACGCTCACCGGGGTGGACGGCGACGAGCACTCGCTCAGGCTGGCCAACGAGAACCTCGCGGCGGCCGGCTTCGCCGACCGGGTCACCCTCGTCCGGTCGCCTCTCGAGGAGATGCACCTGCACGTGCGCGCGACGCTGGTGGTCAACAACATCTCCATGCACGAGTGCCGCGACATCGACAGGGTCACCGACAACGTCCTGAACGCTCTCGAGCCCGGCGGGTGGTTCGTGATCTCCGACTTCCCCTTCCCGGACGACGACGAGACCCTGCGCACGGCGCCCGGCCGCATCATGGCGGGCATCCAGTTCTTCGAGGCGCAGATCGACGACCAGCTGCTGCCCCGAACCGTGTACGACGACCTGCTGCGACGGCACGGGTTCGTGGACCTGGGCTCGGCCCAGCTGACGCCGATGCACGCCCTGACCTGGGGACGGCGACCCGCAGGTTGAGCAGGTTCGTCCTCCGCCGGACCGGGTAACCTGGAGCCGACCCGGCGTCGGTGATGCCGCAGGCCCAGAGGGGCCGCGCCAGGTCGCGACGCAGCAGGTGGTCCGGCCGGACGCCGGTACGCAGACCTGTCCACCCGCGCTCGCGACCCCAACGACCGCCCGCACGGAAAGGTTCTCCATGGACTTCAAGGTCGCTGACCTCTCGCTGGCCGAGGCCGGCCGGCACCAGATCCGACTCGCCGAGCACGAGATGCCCGGCCTGAAGGCGCTGCGCGCCGAGTACGCCGACGCCCAGCCCCTGAAGGGCGCCAGGATCGCCGGCTCCCTGCACATGACCGTGCAGACCGCCGTCCTCATCGAGACGCTGGTCGCGCTCGGCGCGCGGGTCCGCTGGGCCTCCTGCAACATCTACTCGACGCAGGACGAGGCCGCAGCCGCGGTCGCGGTCGGTCGAGACGGCACGCCCCACGCGCCCGCCGGCGTCCCCGTCTTCGCGTGGAAGGGCGAGACGCTGCCCGAGTACTGGTGGTGCACCGAGCAGATCCTCACCTGGCCTGAGGACGACGAGGGCAACACCGGCCCGAACATGATCCTCGACGACGGCGGCGACGCCACCCTGCTGGTCCACAAGGGCGTCGAGTTCGAGGCCGCCGGCGCCGTCCCCGAGGCCGGCGAGGACGACAGCGAGGAGTACACGGTCATCCTCAACCGGCTCCGCCGATCCCTCGCCGAGGACGCGAAGAAGTGGACGACGGTCGCGGCCGGCATCAAGGGCGTCACCGAGGAGACCACCACCGGCGTCCACCGGCTCTACGAGATGCAGAAGGCCGAGACGCTGCTGTTCCCGGCGATCAACGTGAACGACTCCGTCACGAAGAGCAAGTTCGACAACATCTACGGCTGCCGGCACTCGCTCGTCGACGGCATCAACCGCGCGACCGACGTGCTGATCGGGGGCAAGGTGGCCGTGGTCTGCGGCTACGGGGACGTCGGCAAGGGCTGCGCGGAGTCCCTGCGCGGCCAGGGCGCCCGGGTCGTCGTGACCGAGATCGACCCGATCTGCGCGTTGCAGGCGGCGATGGACGGCTACCAGGTCGCGCGCATCGAGGACGTCGTGAGCCAGGCGGACATCTTCGTCACCGCCACCGGCTGCTACCACGTCATCACCGCGGAGCACATGTCCTCGATGAAGGACAAGGCCATCGTCGGCAACATCGGCCACTTCGACAACGAGATCGACATGGCCGGGCTCGCCAAGGTGCCGGGTATCACGAAGACGCAGATCAAGCCGCAGGTCCACGAGTGGACCTTCCCGGCGACCGACGAGCGGCCCGCCTCCTCGATCATCGTGCTCTCGGAGGGCCGCCTGCTGAACCTGGGCAACGCGACGGGCCACCCGAGCTTCGTGATGAGCAACTCGTTCTCCAACCAGGTCATCGCCCAGATCGAGCTGTTCACGAAGAACGGGGAGTACGCCAAGCAGGTCTACGTGCTGCCCAAGCACCTCGATGAGAAGGTGGCGCGCCTGCACCTCGACGCGCTCGGGGTCCACCTCACCGAGCTCACGAAGACCCAGGCCGAGTACCTCGGCGTGGACGTGGCGGGCCCCTACAAGCCGGAGCACTACCGGTACTGACCGGCTCTCACTCTCCTTCCGCAACCGTCCCCGCAACCCGGTGCCCCGCGGCAGCTACGCCGTCAACGGCCGGCCCGAGGCGTTCTCCTGCGCTCCCGGGCCGGCCGGCTGGCGGTACGTGTCCGACGTGCTCGACCTCGCGGTCGACGCGCGGTTCGCCGCGGTCCGGTTCGAGGTCCGCGCGGGCGACCGCTGGGCGCGAGGCGTCCGGGCCAGCCTGGACGACGGCCAGCGCCTGCTGGCGTGGGCGTGTTCGGCGGACCCGTGCGACGAGCGTCTTTCCGAGGCATCCTCCGTGGAGACGGACTCGCCCGGTTCCCTCGTCGCCCTCGTGCGCGCCGCCGCCGCCCCGGGGACGGACCCGGTCCGCCGGCTGCTTCCCGTCGTCCGCTTCGACGTTCCCGCGCTGGCCGGCCTGGAGGCCCGCCGGGTCCTCACCAGGGTGGGGACGGAGTGGCACGAAGCGCCGGACGGCCACCTGCTCGTGGAGCAGTGGTACGTCGACGACGTGGACGCCGGCACACGCGTCGTCGTCTCGGCCGCCGGTGACGTGGTGCTTGCCGCGGAAGGCCCGGACCTGGAGGTCGAGCTCACGTCGCTGGACTCGCGGCCGACAGGGGCGACGTCCAGCCCGGGCTAGGACCGGCGAGTCGCGCCGACGTCCTACCGGCGCTTTCCCTCCAGCGGCGCCTCCCGTACCAGCGCGTCGAACAGCGCCGTCAGAACCGCGGCGAGCACCGGGAAGGCGAGCGTCGTGGAGACCACGACGCCCACACCCGTGATGGCGAGCTGCAGCGGGCTGAGCCCGAGCAGCGTCGACAGCTGGACGTCGGGGGCCGACGCGACCACCGCGTTGAGGGTCGCGAACGGAGCGCTCACGAGCCCCTGGACCACCCACGTGAGCACGGTGCCCAGCGCCAGCACGCCGACCACCCGCCAGTACCGTCCGCGCACGAGGCGCATCGAGCGCCCGAGCGCGGCTCTTCCGCCGCTCCCCTGCAGGGCGACGGCCTGGGGCGCGAGGCACGTGCGCACCCCCCAGAGCAGCAGGGCCAGCACGAACCCCGCGAACCCACCCGCGAGCGCGAGCAGACCCCCCAGCAGGACGGCGACGTCCCCGCCGCTCATCGCCAGCAGCAGCCCGGGCAGGGCACCGAGGGCCGCCCCGAGCACGACCCCCGCCGCGACGAGCGCGGTCGACCCGACCAGCGGGCCGATCCTGCGCAGGGCGCCCGAGAGCAGGCCGCGGGCGGTGACGGGCACCGGGGGCGAGCCGGGTACCCGCTCGGTCAGACCCGGCGCCAGGACACCGCTGACCAGGAGCGTGCCGGCCAGCACCGCGACCCTCGAGCCCGTCTCGCCGACCCCCACGAGGACGGCGGCCTCGCCGGCGGACCGCGCATCGAGCACGCGGTCGTCCAAGGCCACCCCCGCGAGGCCGGGGCGTCCGAGCAGCCATCCCGCGACCGGCAGCAGCACCAGCAGGTCCAGCACGGTCAGGACGGTGACGACCACCGCCGTGGCGACCAGCAGGGGCCAGAGGTTCTCGCGGATGGCCCGGATTGCGCCGTCCAGCAGGTCGGCGATGGCGAGACCCGCCGCGCCGACGCCAGGTGCCCGCCCCGATGCCGCTCCCTCGCCCCACAGCTCGTGGGCCGGCCCGACATCTCCCCACCCGCTACCGGTTGCGTCCTGTCCCGCCGGCTCCTGCCCGGGAGGCTGCCCCCACTCGGGCTGCCCCCTCGCAGGCTGATCTGGCATGGGCGCATCGTCGCACGCGTGTGCGGCAGCCAGCCCCCGTCGGCGGCTCGGCGGGCGCCGTTGGGCGGTCCGCCGGATGACACCATGGGCCCATGAGGGGACGCGTACTGGTGGTGGACGACGACACGGCCCTGTCGGAGATGATCGGCATCGTCCTGCGCGGCGAGGGCTTCGAGCCGGTGTTCTGCGCGGACGGCGACGAGGCGTTCGACGTGTTCCGCGCCACCCGTCCCGACCTCGTGCTGCTCGACCTCATGCTGCCCGGCAAGGACGGCATCGAGGTCTGCCGGCAGATTCGGGCGGAGTCCGGCGTTCCCATCGTGATGCTGACCGCCAAGAGCGACACCGTGGACATCGTGCTGGGCCTGGAGTCCGGCGCTGACGACTACGTCCCCAAGCCCTTCAAGCCGAAGGAGCTGGTCGCCCGGGTGCGGGCGCGGCTTCGCCGCACGGACCAGCCGGTGCCGGAGATGCTGAAGATCGGCGACCTGACGATCGACGTCCCGGGACACTCCGTGAAGCGGGGCAGCGAGGCGATCTCGTTGACGCCGTTGGAGTTCGACCTGCTCGTCGCGCTCGCCCGCAGGCCCTGGCAGGTGTTCACCCGGGAGGTGCTGCTCGTGCAGGTCTGGGGATACAGGCACTCCGCCGACACCCGGCTCGTCAACGTCCACGTGCAGCGGCTTCGGTCGAAGATCGAGCACGACCCGGAACGGCCGGAGATCGTCGTGACCGTTCGTGGCGTCGGCTACAAGGCCGGCGCTGCCTGACGTGCCCGCTCGTCCGCTCAGCCCGAGCCCACGGGCCGACCGTCACGGGGTGACCGCGAGCCGTGGGGCGGGACCAGGCGCACCCCCGGGTGCGGCTGAGCCTCCTGTCCCCGGTCATCCGCACGACGAGACGGAAGCCCGCCCCCCGAGCCGCGGGGTGGTCCGCACGCGGCTGCGGCAGTGGGCACAGCGCTCGGGGGAGCTCTCCCACCGCCTCGGGCCGCCCCCCGAGCGGCTTGTGCACGCCTGGCAGTGGCTGGTCGCCGCATGGCACGGGCTCGTCAGCACCTGGAAGCGCTCGATCCAGCTCCGCGTCGTGGCCACCACCATGCTGCTCGGCCTGGTCACCATCAGCGTGCTCGCAGCGTTCGTCGCCGCGCAGATCAGCGACCGCCTCTTCGAGTCACGGCGGACGCAGGCAGAGATCGAGGCGGAGAACGTGCTCCGCGAGTTCAACGCCTCGATGCGCAGCGCCGACCTGACGACGGGCGGCAGGATCCAGCAGTTCCTCAACGACTCGGTCCCGCAGCTCGAGCAGACCGGGGCCGGCACCGACCGGCGCGTCCTCCTGCTCCGCAGCCCTCGCAACCACTCCGACCTCGCCGTGGTCGAGCTCGCCGGCGTCCCCAAGGACCTCGTGCCGCGCGAGCTTCGTGCGCGGGTCCAGGCCGAGCCCGGGCAGTTCTCGCAGTCCGTCGAGCTGCCCGAGGGCGACCGGACTGTGCCGGGCCTGGTGGTGGGCGAGCAGGTGGACGTGCCCCTCGCCGGCCCCTACGAGATGTACCTCGTGTTCAGCCTGCAGCGGGAGCAGGAGACGCTCGACGCCGTCCAACGGGTGCTCATGGTCGGCGGGGCCGCCCTCGTCGTCCTCGTCGGCGTCGTCGCGTACGTCGTCACACGGCAGGTCGTCACCCCCGTGCGGCAGGCCGCCGCCGTGGCGGAGCGGCTCTCCTCCGGCCGGCTCGACGAGCGGATGCCCCTGCGGGGCGAGGACGACCTGGCCCGGCTGGCCCGGTCCTTCAACGAGATGGCCCAGGGCCTCCAGGAGCAGATCGAGAGGATGGAAGAGCTCTCCCGGCTCCAGCAGCGCTTCGTGTCCGACGTCTCCCACGAGCTCCGGACCCCGCTCACCACCATCCGGATGGCCGCGGAGGTCCTGCACGAGGCGCGGCCGGACTTCGACCCCGCGCTCGCGCGCTCCGCGGAGCTTCTGATGACCCAGCTGGACCGGTTCGAGGCGCTGCTGGCCGACCTGCTGGAGATCAGCCGGTTCGATGCTGGCGCGGCTGCCCTCGAGCCCGAGGTTGTCGACGTCAGGACCCTGGTCGCGCGCGTCGTCGAGCTCGCCCAGCCCCTCGCCGAACGGCGCGGGACGACCCTGCGCACGGACGTCCCCGAGACTCCGTGCACAGCGGAGGTCGAGGCTCGCCGGGTCGAACGCATCCTCCGCAACCTCGTGGTCAACGCCCTCGAGCACGCCGAGGGCAAGCCGGTCGACGTGCGGCTGAGGGCGGACGACGGGAGCCTCGCGGTCGTCGTTCGGGACCACGGCGTGGGGTTGCGGGCCGAGGACGCCGCGCGTGTGTTCGACCGCTTCTGGCGCGCCGACCCCGCCCGTGCCCGGACCAGCGGCGGTACCGGCCTCGGCCTCGCCATCTCCCTCGAGGACGCCCACCTGCACGGCGGCCGCCTCGAGGCGTGGGGGCAGCCGGGGAGCGGCGCCTCCTTCCGGCTCACCCTTCCCCGCGAGGCCGGCGCGTTCCTCCGCGGCTCCCCCCTGGCTCTCCAGCCGGACGACGACTCGCACCTCGAGGACGACGTCCGCCCACCCGTCGTGGACGACGACGCCGCCGCGGCCCGCGCGCCGGACGACGCCGCCTCCGAGGGGACCCCCCATGCGTGACCTGCTCGCAGGCCGCTGCCGGCGGGGACGGCGCGGCGCCGCACCGGCGCACGCGCGCGTCGTCCTCGGGGCGCGGGCACTCGTCGTCCTCGTGGTGCTCGTCACGGCCCTCCCGGGCTGCGCCAGCATCCCCTCCAGCGGGCCGGTGCTCGAGGGCCGCAGCGGGGAGCGGGACAACGGGGACCTGCGCGTCATCCCGCCCAACCCGGCACGGGGAGCATCTCCGGAGGAGATCGTCCGCGGCTTCCTGCTCGCCGTGGGGGAGACCGACAGCGAGTACACCACGGCCCGCAAGTTCCTCACCCAGGAGCGCCGGACCGACTGGCGACCGGACGCGGGCACCGTCGTCTACGGCCGCCAGGGACCTCAGATCGTCGTGACCGCCGACGGCCGCGCCGTGCCCACCGCCGACGCCGTCGGCGCCGGCGTCGACCGCGTCCAGGTGAAGCTGCGCGTCCTGCAGGTCGCGACGATCGACGCGCGGGGCCGGTACACCGCGGCCGCGTCGGGGACGACGAGGGACTTCCCGTTCGTGCTCCGGCGCGTGGACGGCGAGTGGCGCATCAGCGAGCTCCCGGACGGCGTCCTGGTCGCCGACTCGTTCCTCCGGCTGGCCTACCGCACCTACCGGCTGTACTTCCTCGACCCGTCGCTGACCATGCTCGTCCCCGAGACCAGGTGGTTCCCGCACCGGGACTCCAACGCCACCATGCTGACCCGGGAGCTGCTCGCCGGTCCGTCGGAGTGGCTGGCGGGCGCCGTCCGCAGCAGCTTCCCCACCGGGACCGCGCTCGCCCCGCCCTCGTCGGTGCGGATCGAGGACGGCGTCGCCATCGTCGACCTGTCGTCGCAGGTGCTGAAGACCACGCCGGAGCAGCGCGGCCTGATGCTCGCCCAGCTCGAGCAGACCCTGCTCCCGGTCGAGGACGTCAGCGACGTGACGATCAGGGTCGAGGGTCGGGAGATCGACCTCCCGCCCGCCGCCACGGAGCTCCTGGTCGACCCGGGGGTCGACAGCTGGCCGGTGCTCGTGCAGGACGACCGGCTCGTCCGGCTCCGGCCGGGCGGGAGGGTCGATCCCATCCAGGGCCTGCCGGACCTCTTCGGCCGCGGCCTCTCGCACCCCGCCATCTCACCCCTGAAGACGCCGCACCCGTTCCCGCTGCGGTACGCGGTCCTCGCCGCCGAGCGCAGCCAGCTGCTGGTGCTGCCCGCGGGCCGGGCCGGTGCCTCGAGCCAGCCCGTTCTCGTCGGTGCCGACCTGACACCGCCCTCCTTCGACCCGTTCGGGTGGGTCTGGTCGACGTCCGCGCTGAGCACCGGGTCGGTCTCCGCGGTCTCGCCGGACGGGCACGTCGTGGTCGTCGCCGCCCCCTGGCTCGCCGGTCGCCGTATCACGTCGCTAAGGATCTCCCGCGAGGGGACCCGAGCCCTCGTCGCCTCCACCGACGCGCGCGGCGTCGGCCACCTCGAGCTCGCGGGCGTCGTGCGGGACGACGACCTCGTGCCCTCCGCCCTGTCGCCTGGCGGTCCGCTGGGCCTGGGTCCGGACCTCGCACGCGTCCAGGCGGCGGTGTGGCTCGACGAGGTGGACCTGGCGGCTCTCGCCCGGTCCGGCTCCGATGACGAGGATCGTGTGTACCCGCTGCGGATCGGCGGCCCGGACGACCAGCCGCTGTCCCCCGTGCCGGGGGCCAGCGGTCTGGCCGCGGGCGAGGGTGCGGCGAGCGTCCTGGTCGCCACCGCCGCCGGCGGGGTGCTGCAGCAGGCCGGGTCGGCGTGGGTGCCGGTCCGCGGGCTGGACGGCGCTCGCGACCCTGCCTTCGCAGGCTGAGCGTCCAGGGGGACGGCCGGCGTGGGGGACCGCGGCGCTGTCCACAGGAGGCGGTTCCCGCCGCGGCGCATCCACAGTTCGGGCTGCGAGGGGTCGCACGAAGGACGGCGCGAGCGGGAGCCTGCGCCTCGTGTCCCGCTTCTGCCTCGCGACCGGTCGGCACCGAGCGCCGCCGGGAACCGGTGCGCTCGCCTGGGCCCAGCTGATGCGGCTCGTGCTGCCCGTCGCGTGTCCCGGCTGCGGCCTGCCGGACGAGCCGCTCTGCCGCCCCTGCCTCCTCGCCCTACCGCGCGCCGCGTTCCTCGTGCCCGACCTCGTCGCCACCGGTGCGCCGCCCGCCTGGGCGGCGGGCGACTACGCCTCCGTCGTCCAGCGGGTGCTGCTGGCGTTCAAGGACGACGGCAGGCACGACTTGCTGCCCGTCCTCGCCGCGTCGTTGGAGCGCTCCGCGCGTCGGGCGCTGCGTGACCTGGGGTGGGCGGGTGACGGGGGCGGGAGGCCGCTCGCCGTGGTCCCGGTGCCGTCGTCCGCGCGTGCCGTACGCCAGCGCGGAGCCGACCTGACGGCGGCGCTGGCGCGGGGGACGGCGACACGGCTGCGGCGGCAGGGGGTGGCGGCGCTGACGGTGCCCGCGCTGCGCCAGCGCCGGGGTGTGCGTGACCAGGCGGGGCTGTCGGTCAGCGAGCGGGCCGACAACCTCACCGGCGGCCTGCGGCTGCGCCGAGGCTGCGACGTGTCGGACCTCGACGTGCTCGTCGTGGACGACATCGTCACGACCGGCGCCACGTTGACGGCTGCCTCAGCGACGCTCGGGTCGGCAGGCGCATGCGTCCTCGGCGCCGCCGTCGTCGCCGCCACGCCCCGGCACCACCCCGCGACGCGCTGACCGGCGCGGCCGTCCACTCCTGCCCTACGACTGCTGCCGCGCGACGGGGACCGGCGCACCCGTCGCCCTTGCACCTGCATGGCTGTCGGCCGTCGTCAGGGTGGACTAACGTTCGCGAGAGAGCACTCGACACTGAGCTGCACTCGAGACAGAGGTGCACTCGAAGCTGAGATAAGCCATCCGCACTCAGGAAGGGCCTCGACACTCAGGGGAAGCCCGCGGACGCCGATCGGGGCGGCGGCCAGCGGGGTTCGCGAGGCGGGATCGAGGAGGTGGTGTCAGTCCCCGTGACGGCGGCTGGCGCCGTCGGGCGCCGCAGTCGCCCCGCGTTCGAAGTCCCCACCCACCTGGAGGAAGATCCGTGGATATCGTGGTCACCGCTCGGCACACGGAGGTCCCGGAGAGGTTCCGGCGTCACCTCGAGGAGAAGCTGAGCAAGGTCGGGCAGCTCGTCCCCCGCGCGCAGCGCCTCGAGATCGCGATCACACACGAAGCCAACCCTCGACAGGCTCAGACTTCTGAGCGGGTCGAGATCACGGTGCGGGCGAAGGGCCCCGTCATCCGGGCGGAAGCCTGTGCCGACGACCCGTACGCCGCGCTCGACCTTGCCCAGGAGAAGCTGCTGGAGCGGCTACGGCGCGTGCGCGACCGCAAGAAGGTGCATCACGGCAGGCACAAGCCGACCACCATCCGCGAGGGGAGCCGTGCCGACGCCGCGGCCATGAACGGCGGACCTGCGGCCGGCTCCTCGGCAGAGACCGCTGTGCAGGACGACGGCGGGCTCGGCGAGTCCCCTGTCGTGATCCGCGAGAAGCGGCACGTCGCGCCGCCGATGACCTTGGACGACGCCCTCTACGAGATGGAGCTCGTCGGGCACGACTTCTACCTGTTCATCGACTCCGCGAGCATGGCCCCCAGCGTGGTCTACCGCAGACGCGGCTGGAGCTACGGCGTGATCCGGCTCGTCCCGGACGAGGACGCGGAGGCGGCCGACCAGGCCGACGAGGCGCGGGCAGCGCTGCTCTCCGGGTGAGAGAGCCTGCTCTCCCGTGACGAGGACGGGTTGCGCGCTCGGCCGCAGACCGGGCGTGGGAGGCTGCCGTGGGACGGGAGGGAGCGCGGCGGTGACCTCCTGCGGGGTTCGCGCGACCAAGGGGTGAGTGTGGAGGACGACACGGTGGTCGGCGACGGAGCGGGCGCCTCGTCTACCGACCCGATCCGTGTGCTGGTCGCGGACGACCACGTCCTCTACCGGCGAGGCCTGGAGATGGTGCTCGCGGCGGAGCCCGACATCGAGATCGTGGGTGAGGCGGAGGACGGCAGCGAGGCCATCGCCCGCGCGGAGGAGCTGCTGCCCGACGTCGTCCTCATGGACATCAGGATGCCCCGGCGCACGGGGATCGAGGCCTGCTCCCGGATCAAGGAGGCCGTGCCGAGCACGAAGATCGTGATCCTCACGATCAGCGACGAGGAGTCGGACCTCTTCCAGGCGGTCCGCGCCGGGGCCAACGGGTACCTGCTCAAGGACGTACCGGCCGAGGAGATCGCCGACGGGATCCGCGCCGTGGCCGGCGGCCAGTCGCTGATCAGCCCGTCGATGGCGAGCGCCTTGCTCACGGAGTTCGCCGCGCTGAGCCGTCGGGACGAGACCCGGGCCCAGCTGCCCGCGCCGCGGCTCACGGAGCGGGAGCTGCAGGTGCTGCGGCTGGTCGCACGGGGGATGGCGAACCGCGACATCGCGTCCGAGCTGTTCATCTCCGAGAACACCGTGAAGAACCACGTGCGGAACATCCTCGAGAAGCTCCAGCTCCACTCGCGGATGGAGGCCGTGATGTACGCGGTCCGCGAGAAGATCCTCGACCTTCCCTGAGACCGCCGGCTTCCCGAGCCGCTGTGTCAGACCTACGTGCGGTGTAGGCCTACGAGGGTCTGACGCAGCGCGCGGGGCCGGGGGTGTCAGACCCACGTGCGGTGTGGGCCTACGAGGGTCTGACGCGGGGTGCAAGCGCGGCGGTGAGCGCGGGGGCCAGGTTGCCGCGAGGTGCCACCGTGACGTCGTCCAGTCCGAGCCAGCCGGCGACCAGGCGCAGCTCGTCGGCGAGCGCCTCCGGCGTCTCCGGCGGCGAGGCGGGCTCCGACCACGCCGCCTGGACGCGAAGGACTCCGCCTGCGCGGTCGGACTTGAGGTCGACCCGGGCAACCAGGCTGTCCCCGAGCAGGAACGGCAGCACGTAGTACCCGTGCACGCGCCGCTCCTTCGGCACGTAGATCTCCAGTCGGTACCTGAAGCCGAAGAGCGAGTCGGTGCGAGCCCTGTCGAAGACCAGGGAGTCGAAGGGACTCAGCAGCGCGCGGGCGGAGACCTTCCGGGGCAGCCTGGCGTCCCGGTGCAGGTACGCGGGCCGCGCCGCGCCGTCCAGCCGCACCGGCAGCAGGACGCCGTCCTCGACCAGCTCTCGGACCGCGCGCCCGGTCGGCTCGGGCCTCAGCCGGAAGTAGTCGCGCAGCGAGGCCTCGGACGCGACGCCCAGCGCGCGACCGCTGATCTCCACCAGCTCTCGGACGGCGTGGGCCTCGCTCGGGTCGGGGGACGCCGCCACCTCGGGCGGCAGGACGCGTCCGGGCAGGTCGTAGCGGCGCTCGAACTGGGAGGTCCGGCCGGCGGAGGTGATGCGTCCCGCCCAGAACAGGTGCTCGCAGATCCCTTTGACCACGGACCAGTTCCAGCCCCACTGCTCCTCACGCATCGGGACGTCGTGGTCGAGCGCCGCCGCGAGCTGGCTGGGCGTGATCGGGCCGCGGGAGACGATCTCGGCGAGCACCGTCTCCACGAGCTCGGGATGCTCACGCGCCACCTTGACGGCGCCGTACCAGCCCTCGGTCTCGTGGCGGTGTATCCGCCAGCGGAGGAGGCGGTGTGTCGCCGGCGGGACGAGCGAGGCCTCGTGGGCCCAGTACTCGACGAGCCGGCGAGGAGGGCGGGACGCCGCACGGTGCAGCAGCTCGACGTCGTACGGGCCGAGCCGGCTGTAGAAGGGCATGTACTGGGACCGCACGAACACGTTGACCGAGTCGACCTGGACGACGCCGACCCTGTCGACCACCCGCTGCAGGTGGCGCATCGTGACCGGGCCGGCGGGGCGGGGGTCCGCGAAGCCCTGAGCAGCGAGGGCGACGCGCCTCGCCTGGGCCGTCGACAGGCTCTCCGGCTTGGGCGCCCGCC
>JBKHWX010000187.1:0-27592 GCA_046566325.1 Actinomycetes bacterium
GATCAGCCGCCGTTACGGCTGCGTCGAGGCACCTGCGCTGGCGGGCGCCTCGGAGGTCGACCCGCCCGCCGGGTTGCTCGTGCCGGCGTTGTCGTCCTCGTGGTCGCCGTGCTCGTCTGCGTGGTCGCCGTGCTCGTCGGCGCTCTCGGCCTGCTTCGCCAGCACGTTGCCGTTGCCGGCGTCCAGGACGACCTCGTACTCGTCCTGGCCGGTCACCACGTCGACGACGTAGACGACGTTGCCCCCCTCGTTCTCCAGCTTCACCCCGGTGGCGACGCCTCCGTCGACGGCCTTCGCGCCGGACTCCGCGGCCTGGCCGAGGGAGATCTTGGCGAGCTTGGCGAGCGCGAGGTCCTGCGCGGCCTCGTTGCCGTTGTCGCTCTGGGCGGGGGTCGTGACGGACGACGTGTAGGTCGCGTGGTCGTTCTCGCTCTCGTGGCCCGTGGTGGCTGCCACGGCCACCCCCGCTCCCGTGGCGAGCACGGCGGCGGCGGGCACGACAACAGCGAGGCGACGTCTAGTCATTCGAAAGCGGCTCATGGTTTCCCCTCTGTGTGCGGCAGGTCAGGCGCCTGCCGTCGTACACAGGTTCCTGGACGAGTGCTGAGATCCCCCTGAGCAGCGCTGAGCACCTGTCAGCTCTCGGTCACGGCACCGCCTGCGGAGACACGGACGACTGCGCAGGAGACGTCGCCAGCACGCAGCATGCAGCGAGCGCGGCCACCGCGGCCACGAACGCCGGAACTGCCCACCCGCGGCGGACGCCGTCCTGCAGCACGAGCACGCCGACACCGGCGGGCAGCGCCACCTCGACCACCCAGAGGACGGCGGTGACCGTCCCCACCGCACCACTCTCCAGGGAGCGTGCGTAGGCGAGCGTCCCGACGAGCCCGAACCCCAGCACTGCGAGCGCGAGCGGCTCGAACAGGATCGCCGTCCAGTGCCCGGGAGAGGCGTGGACGGCACGCGTGCTCAGAGCGGCGCCGGAGAACGCGACCCCGGCGAGCGCGGCCAGCACCACCGGGTGCCCTCGCGCGTACGTCACGGCCAGGACGACGACGACAGCGGCGAGAGAGACGAGCAGAGCGATGCCGAACGCGGCAGGCGGGGTCCGGGGCGACTGGTGGCCCGCAGCCCCGGCAACCGTCGCCAGGGCGAGGACGATGACCACGACGGCGGCGAGGTCGCGTCGACGCATCGGCGTCCCCGAGATGAGGCGCACCACCAGCACGGTGACGGCGAGCGAGCCGGCCAGCAGGCTCTGCACGGCGTAGACGGGCAGGAACCGCAGGGCCACCAGGGACGACAGCCAGGCAAGGCCGTCCAGTGCCAGTCCGGCGACGAAGGCGGGCTGCCGCATCACCAACGGCCCGGAGGCGCGTGAGGCACCGATCCCCTGCAGCACCGAACCGAAGCCGTAGCCGAGGGCACCTACCACGGCGGCGAGCAGTCCCGCGATCACGTCCTGGCCCTGCCCAGGAACCGACCGACGAGCGGAACCTCCTCCAGGCCCTCGGCTTCCGCCACGACGACGCCCTGGGTGAGTGCGAACTCCAGCGAGTCGACGACCAGATACCGGGGGCGCCATGACGGGTCGTACTTGGCGTTGAACTTCCACAGCGAGGCCACCTGCGAGTCGGTGGTGACCCTGCCCAGCAGCGGCTGTCCCAGGCGGCCGACCCAGCCCTCGCCTTCGCCGGCGACCACCGTCCGCAGCACGGCGAAGTTCAGCCCCGGACCGCGTCCGCCCTCCGAGGCGATGCGCTTGATCGTCTCGATGACGAGGAAGTGGGTCAGACCGTTGGGCGCGTCCGGCGCGGTACTGCGCCGCATCACGTCCAGCGACCACCCGTCGATCGAGGCCGCCGACACCCAGTGGATGAAGGCACGGGCAGACCCTTCCTCGTGCTCGGCGACGGCGAGCAGCAGACCGGTGTCCGCCGGGTCGAACAGGCGCGACAGCGTCCTCGAGAAGCCCCGCTCTCGCTCACCGCGTCGGCTCTGCGACAGCAGTGGGACGAGGGACTCGCGCAGCTCCGCAGAGAGCGTGGACGGGTCGTGGAAGGTGGCCCTGTAGCCGGCCCGCATCACACGGTTGTGGGCCGCCCGCAGGCTCTTCATCGAGCGCCCCTGGAGGGTGAACGTGGTGCAGTCGACGACCCCCTCGTCGCCGAGGTAGAGCGGGCGCATGCCTGCCGACCGGTAGTACGAGAGCCATTCCTCGGCCGCTGCCACCACCGCCACCGACCAGCCGTGGTCGGCGGCGTAGCGGGTGAACGCCGTCCACACCTCGCCCCGCTCGGCGGGTGGCCCGATCGGGTCCGGAGACACCAGGCAGACGCCCGTCCGCACCGCGTAGGCGACGACGCTCTCTCCGAGGAAGAACCACTGCTTGTCGTTCCGCAGGGCGAAGTAGTCCAGGGTGTCGCCGCCGTACCGCTGCACCACCGTCCGTGCGCGCTCTCGGGCCGCGAGGTGCTCGCGGCGGGAGGTCCTGGCAGCCGCACGCGGTGACAGCAGGATCCAGAGCGTGACGACGACGAGGCCGACCCCGAAGGCCACGAGCACCGAGCTGAGGAAGGAGAGCGCCGCGGGGAGCGGGACCCGCTCGCCCGTGAGGCGGTCGACGACGACGTCCGCGGACCGGCGCACCGGGTGGTAGTCGGGATGGTCGAGGAGCATCACGAGGCTGGTGGCCACTGTCAGCACCATGAGCCCCCGCCGCCACCGACGAGGACGGCCTTCGTCGCGGCGGCTCTCGTCGGCAGAACCGGGAACGCGCGGTACTGGGTCGCCAGCCACACCACCGCGGCGATCGCCAGCACCGCCTCGTCGACGTCCACCGCCTTGACCAGGTGCAGCTGGGCGGACGCCCCCATCAGCAGCAGAGCGCTGAGCCAGGCGAGCCGCGAGCGCCGTCGGCCCGTGGCGAGCAGCTCCTTCCAGCTCGGAACCGGTGTCTCCGTCGCCATCCGCTGCAGTGTGCCGCAGAACGGGCGGCCGTGGTCTCGACGTGATGAGGAGGGCCGGGCGGCGCCGGTGCGGCGCTAGATCAAGCCGGCAACGAGGTTGATCGCCGTCGCGAGGATGCCGGTCCCGAACAGGTACGACAGCAGGGCCTGCGCCAGCACCGCGCGTCGGATCTCGCTGTCCTTGATGCTCGTGTCGGACACCTGGAACGTCATGCCGACGGTGAATGCGAGGTAGGCGAAGTCGAGGTAGCTCGGCGGCGCGTCCTGGTTGAACTCCACGCCTTCCGAGCCCCGGTAGTACAGGTCGGCGTACCGCAGGGTGAAGACCGTGTGGACGACGCACCACGACACCGCGACCGAGGCCACCGACAGCCCGATCAGCAGCGCCCGCGCCGTCCCCGTGCTGTGACCGGCCCGGACGAGGACGAACCCGACGGCGACCAGGCTGCCGACGGCCGCGCCCAGCAGCAGCAGGTGCGCGAAGGCCTTCGTCGGGTCCTCGTGCTGGGCGTGCTGGGCCGTCGCCGCACCGTCGAAGGGACGGATCACCGGCCACACGGACCCTAGGAACACCAGGCACGCCACGTCCCACCCGACCAGGACGCTCAACTCCGTGGGGGCCAGCCACCAGAGGGCGACAGCCGCCAGGACGCCGGCAGCGAGCGCGATGACCACCTTCGTCCGCGCCTGCATCCAGTCAGAAGTCGGCACCGGTTCAGCATGCACTGTCGTTGACAGTTGGTTCAGGTTGCGCTCAGCGAGTCGTTCCTAGCGTCCGTGGCATGATCCCGACCTGGGTCGACCGCGCCGGCGGCTCGGCACGCCGTCCCCCGGACATCGGTGCGCCGTCACGTCCGGACCGCCCGAATGCACGCCGCGCCCCGGCTCCGGAGCGTCCAGCGGGTGCGTCGCTGACCGGCTACCGCTCCGCGCTTCTCGTCGGCGGCGGCTCGGCGATCGGCGAGGCAGTGGTCGCGGCGGTGCTGGCGGTCCCGGGACGCGTCGTCCTCGCCGGCCGTCCGTCGTCCCGCCTGGACGAGGCAGCGAACCGGCTGCGGACGGCGGGACACCGGGTCGACTGCATGCCGTACGACGCGGGGTGGGCCACGCAGCCCACCAACGGGATGGTCGACGCGGTCTGGGCGGACCACGGCGGGTTCGACCTCGTCGTCATCGCCGTCGGGTGCATGTCGGCCGGTCGCGAGGGCCTCGGCGAGGCTGGGCCAGGAGGCCGCGACCGAGCCGCCGCGCCCGAAGAGGCTTCGGACGAGGCCGTGTCCGTGCCCGGGCTCGAGGCCCTGCTGCGGACGAACCTCGTCGGGCCGGCGCTGGTCGCCAACCGGACCGCGGGGCACCTGGCGGCGCAGGGGCACGGAGCGCTGGTGGTGGTCACGTCGGCCGCGGCGGTCCGACCGCGGCAGGAGGTCCTCGCGTACGCGGCGGCGAAGCAGTCGCTCGACACGCTGGCCCGCGGGCTGGACCAGCGGCTGCGGCCGCACGGCGCGCGGTGCCTCGTCGTGCGGCCGGGTCAGGTGGACACGCCGATGACGGCGGGGATGCCGCGGGTGCCGCTGACCACCGGGCCCGAGCACGTCGCGGAACGCGTGCGGGCCGCGCTCGCCGGCGACAGGTGCGTGGTCTGGTCCCCGCGGGGCATGGGACTGCTCGTCACGGCGCTGCGGCTCATCCCGTCCGCGCTGCTGCCGAGCAGGTTGCGGTGATGCTGCGGCGCCGGGAGGAGGTGCGTCGACGCACGAGGCGACGCGGTCTCCGGCCGGCACTCGTGCTCGTCGTCGTGCTGGCCCTGCTGGCCGTTCCCGCGGTCTCCTTCGCCAGAGCGATGACCTACCCGGGGAACGCGCCTGCGTCGGTGCGCGCCGTGGAGTGGGTGCGCGACCACGGCGGCGGCGGGCTCGTCGACAGGGTGGAGAACTGGTGGTACACCCGGCACCGGCCGGCCGCCGCTGGAGCGGGGCAGGACCGGCTGAACCTGGCCGGCAGCACCCCGGCCAGGCCGGTGCCGGCAGCTCCCTCGGCCGGCCCCCGCGACGTGCTGCCGAAGGTCGCGCTGCTCGGGCCGGGGCAGCCCGGCGAGGGCGTCTGGGCCGTCTCGTCGCGTGCCCAGTCCGGTCGGCCGCTGCTGTACACGACCTTCCTGCACCCCGACGCGAAGTACCGCTCGGTCGTCGCGGGCGTCGCGCTCGTCCCCCAGCGGACGACGGCGCTGCACCTGGCGCCGGGGACACGCGAGCCCGCAGCCGGTGCCTTCCCCGTCGCCGCCACCCAGGTCCCCGCGCCGGACCGGCCGGGCCTGGTCGCCGTCTTCAACTCCGGCTTCAAGACCAGGGACAGCGAGGGCGGGTGGTACTCGAACGGCCACGCCGTCGCCCCCCTGCGGGACGGCGCTGCCTCCCTGGTCCTCGACCAGCAGGGCCGGGCGCGGGTGGAGGCCTGGCAGCAGGCCGACATGACCGGGCAGGTCGCGGCGGTGCGCCAGAACCTGCACCTCGTCGTCGACGGGGGTCAGCCCGTCCCGGGGCTGGACACCAACGCGCACGGCCGCTGGGGGAGCCGCCGCAACCAGCTCCAGTACACGTGGCGCTCCGGCGTCGGGACCGACCGGGCGGGCGACCTGGTGTACGTCGTCGGCAAGGACATGACCCTGCAGACCCTGGCGCAGGCCATGGCCGACGCCGGCGTCGTCACCGGGATGGAGCTGGACATCCACACGCACATGGTGGCCTTCAACAGCTTCCCGCAGCCCTCGGTGGCAGCGGGAGCCGGAAACCGCCTTCTGCAGGACATGGTGGCGCCGCCCAACCGGTACCTGGTCCCCGACCAGCGGGACTTCTTCTACGTC
The DNA here is from genome assembly GCA_046566325.1 of Actinomycetes bacterium. Lineage (GTDB taxonomy): Bacteria > Actinomycetota > Actinomycetes > Actinomycetales > BWSM-131 > BWSM-131. The sequence continues at coordinate 5,833 of JBKHWX010000187.1, forward strand.
ACCGCGAAGTGAGATGCGCATGCAACCCGCCACGGCAGCCCGCGACAACGTCCCGTTCCACCGTCTCGACGGCGGTGCGACGAGCCGGGGCGACGGGCCTCCTCACGTCCCCGACGCGGCGGCGAGACGACTGCTGCCCCAACGCGTTCGGCTGCTGCTGGCGCTGTCGCGACCACGGCAGTGGACCAAGAGCGTGTTGGTCCTGGCCGCGCCCGCGGCCGCCGGCACCCTGAACCAGGCTGGGGCGGCGGGCCGGACGGCAGCGACGGTGCTCGCGTTCACGCTGGCGTCCGTCGCCGTCTACGCCGCTAACGACGTGCGTGACGCCGCAGCGGACCGCGCCCACCCCCACAAGCGGCTTCGGCCCGTCGCGAGCGGCGCTCTCTCAGCGACCACTGCTCTCGTCTGGGCCGGCACGTGCGCGCTGGTCTCCCTGACGGCGGCGGCGGTGATCGGCTCCTCCACCTTCGTCGTCGTCGTCTGCTACCTGGCCCTGTCGGGCGGCTACGCCCTCTGGCTGAAGAACATGCCCGTCCTGGACGTCGTCGCGGTCGCCGCCGGCTTCGTCCTGCGCGCGCTCGCGGGCGCGACGGCGAACCACCTCGTCCCCTCCGACTGGTTCCTGCTCGTCTCGCTCTTCGGCGCCCTCTACCTCGTGCTCGGCAAGCGTGCGAGCGAGGCGACGCACCCCACGTCGACGACCGGCGGGTCGACCGCCGGCGCCTCGTCCGGCCCGGCAACCCCGGAGCTGCCCTCGCGCGCCGTCCTCAGCCAGTACCCCACAGCCTGGCTGCAGCAGATGCTGACCGTGTCGCTGGCGGGGGCACTGCTCTCCTACGCGATGTGGGCCTTCCAGACCGTCGGGACCGACGTCTTCAAGCCGCTCCTGGCCCTGTCCGTGGTCCCGTTCATCGTCGCCCTGATGCGCTACGGCCTGCTGCTGGCCGGCGGGCAGGGCGAGCGACCGGAGCACGTCGTGACCAGCGACCGGATGCTGATGCTGGCCGGGCTCGCCTGGTGTGCCCTCGTGACGGGCGGGCTGTACGCGGCCTGAGCGCGCGACGGTCTCCGGGCGGTCGCCGGCCTTCCGCGTCGTCCGGAGACGTAGCCCGCTGTGAGCCGACGGCTCCGCGGGCTGCCGCCATCCTGGTCACGATCGTGCTCGCGTGGGCCGTGGTGTACCGCTACGCGCACCGGCTGCCCGAGCCGGACGGCGGGTGAGCACGGGCTCGGTCGCCGCCGCACGCGTCCCGTCGCCGCCGAGGCCTCGGGACAGGTCCGGTAGCGGCTTCAGCAGCTGCGAGCGACCTCGTCCGCCGTCTCCTCGTCCCCGTTGGCGGCGGGCAACGTCACCGTGACGCGCGCCCCGGGCCGGTTGTCGTCGATCCGGACCGAGCCGCCGTGCGCCGTCACCACGTCGTGCACTATCGCGAGTCCCAGACCGGCACCGCCGGCGTCCCGGCTGCGGGCGTCGTCCAGCCGGGTGAAGCGTTCGAAGACCCGCTCCCGGTCGGCAGGCGGAATCCCGAGGCCGTCGTCGCAGACCGTCAGCGTGACCAGCCTGTGGTCGGCACTGAGGCCGAGGGCGACTGTGCTCGTCGCGTGCCGCACGGCGTTGTCCACGAGGTTCTGCACCACCCGGGCGAGGCCGCTCGGGTCGCCGAGCACGCGGGCGCCGGAGACCCGGCTGGAGTCGATCCGCAGCGGGGTGCGCGCCCGGGAGCGCCGGACCTCCTCGAGCACCAGGTCGTCCAGGTCGACCGCCTGTCGGGCGAGTCGCGGGGTCGCGTCCAGGCGGGCCAGCGCGAGCAGGTCGTCCACGAGCCCCGACAGCCGCACGGTGTCGGCGAGAAGCTCGCTGGCGACGACGTCGCTCGTCGCAGGGTCGGGGTGCCGGACGGCGATCTCCAGCTGGGCGCGCAGGGCGGCCAGGGGGCTTCGCAGCTCGTGGGCCGCGTCCGCGACGAACTGCCGTTGTCGGGTGGTGGCTGTCTCGATGCGGGCGAGCAGCTCGTTGAGGGTGCTCGCGAGCCGGCCGAGCTCGTCGCCGGACGGCGGCGGGTCCAGGCGGCGGTGCAGGTCCGTCCCGGAGATCTCGGCGGCCTGGCGCCGGATCGTCTCGACGGGACGCAGTGCCCTGCCCACCAGGAGCCAGCCGACGATGGCGAGGGCGGCGACCACGACAGGCACGCCGACAGCCAGCGCGCCGGTGAGCTCGGCCGTGCTCTCCACGGCCTGCGTCGTCGGCAACGCCGCGTAGACGGTCACAGGACCGTTGCGGGTGTCCGCGCTCATCGTCGCCACGCGGTAGGTGGTGTCGTGGTCGTCGTTGTCGTAGTCGACCTGCAGGCCCCGCGCCGTGTGCAGGGTGACGTCGTCCCCCGAGGCCGGGAACGTGAACAGGCGGTTCTTGTTCTCGACGTTCGCGGAGCTCGTCAGCACCTCGCCCCGCGAGCTGACCACCTGCACCAGCGCTGCGCCGTCCTCGGGCGCCGGCAGCCGGCGCGGCAGCGAGCCGTGCTCGGCGTCGGCCGCGACCGACTGCACCTGCTGCGTCACCCCGGCGTCGATGTTCGCCATCAGGACCGTGTGCAGCCTCAGCACGAGCATCACGGCCGCCCCGGTCATGCCGAGGAGGATGATCAAGGTCGCCGCGAACGTCAGCCTCGCGCGCAGCGACCTTCGCATCCACCAGGAGGCCCTCGGCCGCGAGGGCGTCGGGGGTGCGGCCGGCCGGCGCCGGCCGTCAGCCCCCGTCGCTGCGGAGGCGGTAGCCGGCGCCACGGACGGTCTCGATGCTCTTACGGTCGAACGGGGCATCGATCTTCCTCCGCAGGTAGCCGACGTAGACCTCCACGATGTTCGGGTCGCCGTCGTAGTGCTCGTCCCAGACGTTGGCCAGGATCTGGGCCTTCGTCACCACCTCGTCCCGCCGGCGCAGCAGGTACTCCAGCACGGCGAACTCCCTCGCGGTGAGCGAGATCTCCGTGTCCCCACGATGACACCGCCGGGTCGCCGGATCGACGATCAGGTCCCCGGCCGACAGCACCGCCGGACGCGCCGGAGCGCCCCGCCGGACCAACGCCCGAAGGTGCGCCAGCAGCACCACGTACGAGAAGGGCTTGGTGAGGTAGTCGTCGGCGCCCAGGTCCAAGGCGTCGGCCTCGTCGTACTCGCCGTCCTTGGCGGTCAGCATGAGCACCGGCGTCCAGACCTGCCCCGCGCGCAGCCTCTTGACGACCTCGTAGCCGGAGAGCTTCGGCAGCATGATGTCGAGCACGATCACGTCGTACCGCTGCTCCGTCGCTCGCCAGAGGCCGTCCTCGCCGTTGTCGGCCCGGTCGACCGTGAACCCGTCCGCGGTCAGGCCGCGGGCCACCGCCTCCGCCAGGCGGCGCTCGTCCTCGACCACCAGCACCCGCATGAACACCTCGATCCGCTCGAGCCGCAGCTGTCCGGCCGGGGCGGCGCGACCCCCGCCGCCTCCCGTTCGGGTGTCTTGCGCGTCTGCTGCGGCATTCTGCTGCATCCTTTACCGAGGGTCGGGAGGGGGCGCTGTGGCGTTCCTGAGCGTTCCTGAGAACGTCCTCGGGCTTTCTCAGCGTCGGCACATGCGGGTCCGCACACTCTTGTCCCGACGCGGCCGTCGGTGGGACCGGTGCGGGTGACCCCGCGCCGGCCGTTGGAGAATCGGAGCCCCCGAGATGTACATCGGACACGTCAGCGACTGCTTCCTGCCGCGGCTGGGCGGCATCGAGTGGCAGGTGCACGACCTCGCTGTCCGGCAGTACGAGGCGGGCCACCGGGTCGAGGTCGTCACGGGTGTGCCAGGCGGAGAGGGACCCCCCGGTGTCCTGGTGCACCGGCCCGCCGCGCGACGGCGCTCCGAGTCGATCAGCTACCTCGCGGCCCTGCAGGGATGCGACGTCGCGCTCGACCGCGGCTACGACGTCCTGCACGTGCATGCGTCGACGTTCTCGCCCCTCGCCTACCTCACGGCCCGGGCCGGCGCTCGGGCGGGCGTGCCGGTGGTGGTCACCGGGCACTCGCTCTGGTCGTACGCGACCCCGATCTTCCGCCTCGCCGACCGAGGGCTGGGCTGGGCGCACTGGCCCGTCGAGTGGTCCGCCGTGAGCACTGTGGCCGCCGAGCCGCTCAGAGCACTGCTCCCTCCCGGTCGGCCGGTCACCGTGCTCCCCAACGGCGTGGACCGGGCCGAGTGGGACGTCGAGCCCGTACCCCGCTCCTCGGACGACGTCCACATCGTCAGTGTGCTGCGCTTCGCTCGGCGCAAGAGGCCGCTGGACCTGGTCGACATGCTGAGCACGGCTAGCCGTCTGGTGCCCGACTCCGTCCGGCTCCGGGCGACCCTGGTCGGAGACGGACCGCTGCTCCCGGCCACCGAGGGCGCCCTGCGACGCGCCGGCATGGACGAGTGGGTACAGCTACCGGGACGCCTGGGGCGGACGGACATCGCCGAGCTCTTCGCCAGGGCCGACATCTACGTGGCGCCGGCCGACCTGGAGTCCTTCGGCATCGCGGCTCTCGAGGCTCGGTGCGCCGGGCTCCCCGTCGTCGGCAAGCGGAACACCGGGCTGCAGGACTTCATCCGACACGGGACCGAGGGCCTGCTCGCGGACAGCGACGAGGAGCTGGTCCAGGCGCTCGCGCTCTTGGCGGCCCGTCCGGAGCAGCGCATCGCGATGGCCGAGCACAACCGCTCGCAGCCGCCGAAGGTGGGCTGGGAGCATATCCTCGAGACGTGCGAGGCCCTCTACGGGAGCGCCGCGCGACGTGCCGAGGTGTTCGACGAGGCCCGCTGCATCGAGCGAACGTCCCTTGCGACGCTGACCCCATGAGCCGCACGCTCGTCGCCTTCCACGCACATCCGGACGACGAGGTGCTGCTGACCGGTGGAACCCTCGCCCGGCTCGCGGCCGAGGGACACCGGGTCGTGCTGCTGGTCGCCACCGCCGGCGGCGCCGGTCTCGCTGCGAGCAGGTTCGGCGGTCCCGACAGCCTGGCTGCGCGGCGGCTCGCGGAGCTGCGCGAGTCCGCCCGGATCCTGGGCTGCGCGCGTGTCGAGGTCCTGGGCTACGCCGACTCGGGGATGGACGGCGAGCTGAGGCCGGACGGAGAGCTGAGGGGCGACGACGACCCGACGCGGGACGACGACGACACAGTCCGCAACGCCTTCTGCCGCCAGCGCCCGGACGACGTGGCGGAGCGGGTCGCGGACCTGCTGCGCGAGGAGCAGGCCGACGCGCTCACCGTCTACGACCCCGCCGGCGGCTACGGTCACCCCGACCACCGGCAGGTACACCGCGTAGGCACCCGGGCCGCCGTCCTCGCGGGCACCCCGGTGGTGCTCGAGGCGACCGTCGACCGGGTGCGGCTGCAGCGGGCCCTCAGCCTGCTCCGGTGGCTGCCGGGCATCCCTTCGGACTTCCACCCCGCGCGGTTCGACCGCGCCTTCACGCCTCGAGAGCGGTTGACCCACCGGATCGACGTGCGGCAGTTCGCCGACCTCAAACGAGCTGCGATGGCCGCGCACGTGAGCCAGGCGACGAGCGACTCCGGCGAACGGTCCCTGGCCGTCTGCCTGCGCCTGCCCGTCCCCGTCTTCCGGCTGGCGTTCGGCTACGAGTGGTTCGTGCAGCAGGGCGCCGCGCCGTCCCGGCGTCTGCGCGGTGAGGTGTTCGACGAGCAGTCCCTCGACGAGCGCGTCCAGCGGGACGACGCCGGGCAGGCATCGGAGGACGGGAGGCGACGAGCGTGAACGGCCTCGCCCTCGGGGTGACCGCCGCCCTCGCGGCGTCGGCGTGCTTCGCGTTCGCGAACGCCCTCCAGCACCGCGGGGCTTCCGGGGTCGAGCACGAGGGCGGATCGGTCCTGACGCTGGTACGGCGCGTGGCAACCCATCCCATGTGGCTGGCGGGGATCGGGATCAACTTCGTCGGCCTGGGCCTGCACGCCCTGGCGCTGTCCGCCGGTGCCCTGGCGGTGATCCAGCCCCTGCTCGTCTCCGCGCTCCTGTTCACCCTGCCGGTCAGCCGTCTCGTCAGCGGCCGCCATGTGGGGGGGCCGGACTACGGCTGGGCGGCCCTCGTCGTCGCCGGGCTGTCCGCCTTCCTGCTCACCGCGAACGTCACCGGAGGCCGCCCGGCCGCGGACGGGCGGATGCTGGCCGCCGGGATCGCCGGTGCGGCCGTGCCCGTCGTCGTCGCGCTCCTGCTCGCGCGCCGGCCGGCGTCCCGCCACCGCGCCGCGCTGTTCGGGCTCGTCACCGGCGTCTGCTGCGGCGTCGTGGCGGCTCTGCTCAAGCAGGTCACCGCGCTCGCGCTGCACGGCGTGCCGGCCCTGCTCGGCGCCTGGCCGCTCTACGCGCTGCTGCTCGCGGGCGCCGCGGCGCTGTGGTTCGGGCAGACCGCGTACCGCGCCGGGCCGATCACCGGGTCGCTGCCCGCCATCACGATCGTGGACCCCGTCGTCGCCATCGCGCTCGGGGTGCTCGCCTTCCACGAGCACCTCGCGCTCGACCCGCCGCGGCTGACCGTCGAGGTGGTCGCGTTCGCGGCCATGACCGCAGGCGTCGTCGCCCTCGCCCGGCGCTCCCTCGAGCCCGGCCTGCAGCCCCCGTCTGCCCAGCAGAACGGGCCACACCAGCAGGGGGGACCACACCAGCAGAACGGGCCACAGCAGCAGCGGGGGTTCCACAAGCTGTCCCGCCGGGTCCCGTCCGCTGGTCCTCAGCCCTGACGGGCAGGAACCGGCCCAGCGTCGATCACCGAGTCTGCGTCGATCATGGTCGATCATGGTCGATCCATCACGGAGTCTCGACGGCTCAGCTGGCGGTCTCGCTCCCAGCTCAGCTGACGGTCTCGCTGCCCTCGTCCAGGACCTTCCCCGTCACGCTGACGAACTGCCACTGGTAGGAGGTCGGCGAGAGCGTCAGCTTCAGCACCCCCTTCGTCGTGTCGTCCTGGGCCTGGCGGTTCGGGCAGTCAGGCTTCAGCGGGTACAGCTCCGCGCCTCCGGTCCCGACCACGAACTGACGCAGGCCGTCGGCGTTGGGCCGGCCCTCGCCGTCCAGCAGGGCGAAGCGCTCGTACGAGTGGTTGTGCCCGGCCAGCATCAGGCGGCCGTCGGCGGCGACGAGGTCGTCCCAGATCGCGGTGAGGTCCGTGTAGGGCTCGTGCTTGGTCGAGCAGGTGAACCGGGGACGGTGCACGTAGGCGAGCGCGGGGGTGTTCGGGTGGGCTGCGAGGCCCTTTCGCAGCCACGTCTCCTCGGCCGACCCCTTGCGGCAGTCGATCTCGCAGTTCAGTGCGTACAGCCGCCAGGCCCCCGCGTTCCAGGCGTAGTACGACTGGGTCGACGGCTGCGCCTGGAAGTAGGTGAAGTAGCCCTCGGCTCCGGAGGTCCGGTACTCGTGGTTCCCGGGGACCGGCTCGCTGATGTCCTTGAACCGCCCCCACGTCGGGTCGTACTTGCGGGCGTAGTTCCGCTCGCTGCCCTCGTCGTAGGCGTTGTCACCGAGCGGGAGGACCGCGTCCGGGTGCAGCGCCTGGACGAGGTCAGCCGTGGCCTTGGAGTCCGTCGGCGAGGAGCCGATGTCACCCGCCGCCACCAGCGTGACCGTCTGCTTGGACGCCGACCCGCCCGGCGTGACGATCGCCGGGCCGGGCGAGGTCTCCGGCTGTGCATCCTTTCGTGGGGCCTGCTGGCTGCCGAAGGCGAACGCAGTGGCCGCGACGCAGGCGGCTGCCGCGAGGGTCAGCGCGGCCCAGCCCCGGCCGGTGGAAGGCCTCATGCCACGACCACCCTGGTCCGAGGACGGACGAGCACGAGCGCCACGGCGGCGGTCAGGGCCAGGATCACGAGACCGGCGCTCCACCCGGCCAGCACGTCGGTGAGCCAGTGGTAGCCCAGGTACAGCCGGGAGAGGCCGACCGCGGCGCTGGCCGCCAGCCATCCCGCGACGACGGCGACCCGCGCCGCCGTGCTCCTGACCTGCGTCAGGGTGAGCCCGGCCACGAGCCCGAAGAATACGGTGCCGCTCAGGGTGTGCCCGGACGGGAACGAGTAGGTGCTGTCCGGCGCACCCAGCAGCGACGACACCGGCGGCCGAGCCCGCGCCATCAGATGCTTCAGAGCCAACGTCGTCGCCGCCGACGCGGCCATCGAGGCGGCCACCAGCATCGCCACACGGTAGGCCCGGCGGCGCAGCGCCAGCCACGCCAGGAGCAGCGCGGTCAGGACGGCGAGGCTCGGCTCGCTTGCGACGAACGTCACAACGGAGGCGCCCACGGTGAGGGCGGGGTCGCGCAGGGCCACGACGGCCGACTCGACCGACGGGTCGAGCCGGGTCAGGTCGTCCCGGCCCGCGACTCCCTCCGCCAGCCCGAGCACGGACAGCGCCGCGAGGACCGCGACGACGCCTGCGATGGTCACCTGACTTCGAACAGCATTCGACAATTCGGGAGCTCTCCAGGAGATGTTGCGTTCCCGGCCCACTGTGTTGACGAGGGCTGAAGGTGACCTGAGAAGAGGTGGCCAGGCCGTCGGCGCCGTGCGCGTCACCGGGGATGTCCACCAGACGTACGATGTCCACCAGACGGAGTACTCATCTGTCAGGCCGTCGCTCTTGCCGAGCCCCCCCTCCGGAGGCGGCTCCCGCCGCCCCGGACACCCGCGGCGAGGAGGCGCCCGTTGCGCGTCCCCTGCGTGCGCGCAGCGAGTTCACGATGGTGGCCAGGTCGACCACCTCCTGGACCAACGCCCCGACGATCGCGGGGATGTAGCCGAACGCTGCCACGAGCATCAGGCCGAGGCTCAGCACGATGCCGAGCCAGATGCTCTGCAGGCCCACCTTCATGGTCCGGTGACCGATGCTCACCGCGTCAGCGACCTTGACCAGGTCGTCGGTCATCACGACGACGTCGGCGGACTCGCTGGCCGCCGTCGAGCCGCGGGCGCCCATCGCCACCCCGACCTCGGCGACGGCGAGCACGGGCGCGTCGTTGACTCCGTCACCGACCATCATCACCGGCCGGACCGGGTGGCGCTGCACGGCCAGCACCTTGTCCTCGGGCAGGCACTCCGCCAGCACGTGGTCGATGCCAACCTCCGCAGCGATGTGGTCCGCGGTCGCCTGCGCGTCGCCGGTGAGGATCATCGTGTCCCGGACGCCCAGCGAGTGCAGCCGGTCGAGGGTCGCCCGAGCGTCGCGGCGCAGCTCGTCACGCATCACCAGGGCGCCGGCATACGTCGAGTCCACACCGACATAGACGGCGAGCTGGCCGCTGGTCAGGTCCACAGGAGGGACGGGACCGGTGTACTCCGCGACGTAGCTGCGCTTGCCGACGACCACCAGGCCGTCGGCCAGCCGGGCGACGACCCCGTGCGTGGCCCGCTCCTCCGCCTCCGCCGCCGGCTGCAGCGGGAGGCCTCGCACCTCAGCCGCATCGATGACCGAGCGCGCGAGCACGTGCATCGAGTACTGTTCCGCGGACGCGGCCAGCCGGAGCACGTCGTCCTCGCTGTACAGGCCTTGCGCGCGCACGTCCACCAGGGTCGGCTTTCCGTAGGTCAGCGTGCCGGTCTTGTCGAACGCGACCGCGCGGACCTTGGCGAGCCGTTCGAGGACGTCGCCGCCACGGATGATGACCCCGCCACGGGAGGCTCGACCCATGCCGGCGAGAAAAGCCACCGGGGGCGCGATCAGCAGCGGGCAGGGGGTGGCGAGCACCAGCACCTCGGCGAACCGGGTGGCGTCCCCCGCCCATGCCCAGGCCACGCCGCCGATCAGGAACGAGACGGCGGTGAAGGGCACGGCATAGCGGTCGGCCACTCGCACCAGCGGCGCCCGGCGCTGCTCGGCGTCGCTGACCAGGGCGACGATCCGCTGGTACTGGCTCTGCTCGGCGCGGACCGTCGCGGCGATCTCGATCGCCGCCCCACCGTTCACCGAGCCGCTGAGGACGAGGTCACCGGCAGACCGGGTGACCGGCAGGCTCTCCCCGGTCAGCGACGACTCGTCGAAGGCGGCCTCCACCGAAAGCAGCTCGCCGTCCACGGGGACCACCTCGGCGGGCCGGACCAGCAGGCGGTCCCCGGGCTGCACCTCGTCGACGGGAACGTCCTCGAGCTCGCCGGTCTCGACGTGGTGACGGTGTGCCAGCTGGGGCACCCGTTCCAGCAGTGCCGACAGCTCTCGGCCGGCGCGCCCCGCCGCGTACTCCTCCAACGCCTCGCCGCCGGTGAGCATCAGCACGATGACCAACGACGCGAGGTACTCACCGACCGCGACGGTGCTCACGATGGCGGTGACGGCGAGGACATCGACGCCCCAGTTCCCCCGCAGCAGGTCCCTGACCATGCCGACCGACGTGTACGCCGCCATGACCAGGGCGTAGGCACTGCCCACCCAGCGAGCGGTGGGCGCGTGCCCGGCGAGGAGGAGGCCGACCACGGCAGCGGTTATGAGCACGGTCGTCAGCACGAGGCTGTAGGGAGCCACCAGCTCCCGGAACCGACGAACCGGCCTCACCGGCGGGACGAGGGTCGGCGGCGCGGGGGCGTGCGTCACGTCGGTCCTGGCCCGCCGCCGTGCCCCTGACGGCTTTCGCGACCCGACCCGCTCACCAGCGCAGGAGCGCGGCGATCCCAGCGGCCTCGGCCAGGATGCCCTGCGCCGCGCCCTCCACCGGGCTCACGCGGGCACCGGTGGCCAGCGCCTGCTCCACCAGCCGCTCGGTCAGGCGTGGCTCCGGCGTTCCGGGTCTCCCGTCCGGCCCCGTCTCCTCCCCGGCGAACAACGTCCCGTCGGCGCTCACGGAGCCCGCGTACCGGACCTCCGGGTCGTAGACCAGGTGGGCAACCCGGCCCGAGCCGAGCGCGGCAACCACCTCCGACAGGCCCAGCGCGCCTCCCTGGGAGAGCGCCGCGTCCCGGACGTGCTCGACCAGCCGCTGCTCCTGCGCGTCGTGCTCCTCCTGCAGGCGTTCGGTCACCTCGTCCGCGAGGGCTGCCTCGTCGAGGCCGCCCAGGACCCGAGGGTCGCGGAGCACTTTGTCCCGGAGCTGCTCGGGGAACCCGGCAGCGGCCGGTTCGGTCCAGCGGTCGCCGCCGCTGACCAGGATCCGCTCCCATCCGCGGCCCGCTGCGAGCTCGGCCGCCACGGACACGACACGGTCCAAGAACCGCTCGGTGCGGTCCCGCTGCCGGGCCTGCCGCTGCTCGCGCATCGGCGTGTGGAACTGACCCGGCGGGCCCCCTCCGATCTGGCCGGTCCGCTCGTGCGGCGCCTCCACCTCCGCCTGCTCCATCCGGCCCAGCGGCCGCAGGCGTCCGAGGCGCCACTCGAGTACCCGGGCGTCGTCGGTGGAGACCAGGACGGCCCCCGCCGGCCGGCCCTCGTCCAGCAGCTCCAGCAGGGGGTGGATGAAGGGGCCGTCGTCCAGGACGACCCGGGTGGGCACCGGCATGGCGCTCTCCAGCCGCAGGACCCAGTCCTCCCCGAGGGCCGCGAACAGGATCCGGCCCCGCCCGGGCTCCCTCGGGCTCGCGAGCGACTCCACCTGCACCCGCAGCCGCTCCAGCGCTGCCGACACCTCCCGGCCTCGATCACCCCACCCGTCCTCGCCCACGCGGTTCTGCAGCTCGCGGTACCGGTTCTTCAGGTCGATCGCGACGCCCTCGAGGTTCGGTTCCTGCCCTGGCTGCGCGTTCACGTAGACCGACAGGACGGCGAGTTCGTCCGTCCGCCGGGACAGCTCCAGCAGGGCGTCGTCGTCAAGCTCCTCGATCCTGGGCACGTCGTCTCACCTGTCCTGTCGCAAGAGGTGCAGTGCGGAAGTGGCTGAGCTGGTCTGCCTGGCGGTCCCTCCCCCGATGTCACTACGGGCGCGACACGTCGGCGTGCCGTTCCGGAAGCGACCATTCTGGGGCCAATCACCTGCCATCCGCAGTACTGCGCCCGGGTGCGTCAGCTGCCGATCTCTCCATCGAGCTCGGCCGCCCTGGCCTCGGGGCTGACGTCGCCTCCCGCGACCGTCGACTCGCGCTCCTGGTCGGTCAGCTCCGAGGCCCTCGGGTCGGCGTTCGCACCGGGCAGGCCACCGGTCTTGCCGAGCCCTTCCTGCGGAGCCGACTCGCGCCGTCCGGCATCTTCGCTCATGGCGATCAGGCGTCCTCTCGCTCGGGACTCTCCAGCCGGAAGAAGTTGCTCTGCCTGCCGTCCTTGCGCTCCTGCTGGTAGAGGAAGTTGAGCTTGCGGGCGTCGAAGGTGTCGAACCACTCGTCCCAGCTCACGTGCCGCAGGCGCTCGTCGTCGCCGCCGAAGTCGAACCGCAGGACGCCGAGGTGCTCGCCGTGCTCGGTGCCCTCGACGGTCGCGGGGACGCCGTCCCGCGCCTCTGCCCACTGCCGGATCACCTCGTGGCTGGTGGTCGCGAGGCTGCGACCCGCCCGCTCCGGCTCGTCGTCCGGGGAGGTGATCTCCTGCGAGTACTTCAGCGACTTGGACGTGTCGTCGCCGGTGCGGATCCGCCCGCCCTCGGGGCCGGCGTCTCCCGGCTTGCCCGCCTCACCGCCGCCGGCGTCCTCGGAGTCGCCGCGGGACTCCGCCTCGCCCGAGTCGCCCTTCCCGCCCCCCTTCCCGCCCTTGCCGTGCGCTGTCGAGATCGCCTTCACCAGCTCGTCCTTCTTCATGGACGACGTCGAGCCGATCCCTACCTGCTTCGCGCGCTCGCGCAGCTCGTCGACCTTCATCTCCCGCAGATCGGACTCGCTGAGGTCAGGTGTGCCCGGTGTCTGGTTGCCGGGCTCGTCCTTGCTCATCTGTTCTCCGCCTGTCAGCTCATGTCTGTTGCCTGCCGTGGTGTACCCGCTCACGGTTGCAGCCATGCGAGCGGCGCGCACCTCACGCACTCGCGTGCGCGATCACCTTGCGGAAGAACGCGACCAGCTCGTCGGCGTGCGCGTCGAACGTGAAGAGGTGCCGCTGCGCCCAGACGCGCTCCCGGACGGCGGCGAGCCGTTCGCGGTCGCGCAGCTGCGCAGCGAGGTCGGGGATGTCGGTGAAGAACAGGCCGAGCCCCGCGCTCCGCGCCAGCGTCTGGGTCGCGACGAGCGACCCGGCGTTGTCGCGCTGCAGCAGGGGTAGGCCGGCGGCGACGAGCGTCGTCAGGCGCGCGGGGTAGTTGAGGTCGTCCCAGTCGGCGCGGCGGAGGTCGCCGTGGTTGCGGGAGGCGAACGTGTGCAGCCACCCCGCGTCGTACTGGGAGAACTCACGGACCCAGTCGCCCTGGTCGACCTGGCGGTGCAGGTGCAGGTGGTCCGGCGCCAGGCTCAGGGTGCGGTCGATCCATCCGCGCCACTGCCCGTGCGTGAAGTCCCCGTAGAAGTGGAGGTGGACGTCGTGCGTGCTGAGCTCGACGACGGTCTCGGGGTGCAGCCCGATCGGGCGACCGGGCACGACCGTGTGGATCTCGCCGTCCTGCTCGGACAGCAGGGGCGAGCGGTCGTCGGTGAACCACTCCCGCTTCGGCAGGTCCCCGTCGAGCACGTGGTGCAGGGGTCCTTGGCTGTCGGGGATGCACACCCGGTACCACTCCAGCATCTCCGGGCTGCTCGCGACCAGCCCGTCGCTGCGTGTGCACAGGTCGACGAGGTCCGCCCAGTGACCTCGCTCCCGCGAGATGAACGGCCCTTCCTTGTAGTGCCACACGAATGGGATGCCCGTCTCCGACCGCAGGACCTGCGCCGCGAACGGGACGGCCTGCCAGTTCAGCAGGCCGTAGACGAGGTCGATGCCGGCGTCCCGCGCCGCGTGCTGCCAGCCGTCGCGAGGCAGGTCGCGCACGTGCCCGAACGGCACCGGGCCGACGGTGTTGTACCAGTACGGCTCGGGCATCCAGAGCCCGTAGAGCTCGTGGCCGCGCTCCTCCAGCGCGAGCACCCGTTCGGGGTTGTAGGCCAGCTCGCCCACGAGCAGGATTCGCAGCCCGTCCTCGCCTCGGGGGGTGTCCGGCCGCTCCCGGAAGCGCCGGTAGTGCTCTCCCTCGTCGATCCGGTTGCCGACCGAGGTGTGCATCCGCAGCGGCTCCCGGACGGCGTACCGGGAGCGGTACGTGTTGAGCCCGCCCTCCGGCTCGCGCAGCGTCTTGCTGAGCTGCCCGGGGTGGTCGACCCACTCACAGGTGACGAGCCCGGTCTCGACGGTCCGCCCACGGCGACTGACGCGGTCCCAGAGCATCCGGCCGAGGTCGTCGGTCACGAGCTCGTCGCGCTCCAGCCACCTGTCGTCGGTCCGACGGTGCATCACCTGCACGAGCTGCAGCGGCTCGCCGTCGATCCGGGCGCGGGCGTAGCGGTTGTAGTGGTGGCGCACCCCGGCCACGGCGAGGACGGCGGCCGGGTCGCCGTCCAGCGCGGCCACGAGCGTCGCGAGGTGGTCGGGGGTGACGAGGTCGTCCGCGGGCAGGTAGGCGACGTACGGCGCGGCCGAGTGGCGCAGGCCGGTGTTGAGGGCTCCGCCGAGCCCGAGGTTCCGCTCGTGCCGGACGAGGCGTACCCGGGAGTCCTCCGGCAGCAGGGGCTCGACCTCGACGGGCGACCCGTCGTCGACGACCACCGCCTCCCAGTCCGCCAGCCGCTGGGTGACCAGGCAGTCGAGCGCGGTCGGCAGGAAGGCCGCCGTGGCGGCGTCCGCGAGGTGGACGGGGACGACCACGGAGACGGCGGGCTCGTCGCTCCCGGTCACGAGGGTGCAGCCTAGGCGACGTGAACCCCAAGCACCTCGCGCTGCGCGACCGCTGGCTCGAGGACACCGTCGCCGGGCTCCGGGAGCACGACGACAGGCTCCGAGGGCTGGACGTGCAGGTGCGGTTCGACGGGGGCGTCGCCCACGTGGACGGCGCGGTCGCCACGCCCGAGGACCGGGAGCGGCTGCGCGAGACGATCTGCTCGCTGCGGGGCGTCTACGCGATGTGGGACGGCGTGGTGGTCGGCGACCGGGGACCCCTGCGGACCCTCGACGTGGGGAGCGGCGGGACCAAGCAGCGGGCGACCTCCGTGGGTGTGGACCGGCGCCCGGCGAGCGGCGTGGACGTGCTCGCCGACGTCACCGCCCGGCTGCCCTTCGCCGACCGCAGCGTCGACCGGGTGTACGCCGTCCACGTGCTCGAGCACGTCCTCGACATGGTGGGCGTCATGAACGAGCTGCACCGGGTGCTCGCCGACGACGGTGTGCTGCACGTGCTGTCACCGCACTGGAAGTCGATCGGGGCCGTCGCCGACCCGACGCACGTAAAGTACCTGGACGTCCAGACGTTCAAGTGGTTCTGCGGCCGGCACGGCGGCGCGCACGTGTGGTACCCGCTGCACGCCGCCTGCGACGGAGCGAGCGTGTTCGCCGACCTCACGCCGGTGCGGGACGGCGAGCCGCTGCCCGAGGAGGAGCGGCTGGCCCGGTACTTCGACTGATCCCTCCCACCCCCCCCACGTCGATCATCGAGTCGCGTCGCCTCCCGACACGGCGGACGGCGCTACCGCAAGAAGAACCGCTACTCCTGGTGGCACAGTGTGACGCGACGCGAACGGGGAATGGCTGCGCTGCCGAAGCCGAACCGCGGGCGACACACGCTGCAGCACGGCCGGCACGACCCCAGCCACGAGACCGCCACCAGGAGGGCCCAGTCGATGAGGCAAGCTCCCACTGTCGTCGGCATCAACCGCACGCAGGACGGCTCGATCGCCGTGACCCGCGGTGGGAGCTCGATGTACAGCCTCCAGAAGGAGCGCATCAGCCGCCGCAAGCACCACTGGGGCCGGCTCGGCGACGTCCCGGAGCGGTACGTCCCCCACCTGCCCGCCCTCCGGGAACCTGTCGACCTCGTCGTCGAGTGCTTCTCCTCCGACTCGGAGATCGAGAACCTCGACGCCTACCGGGCCGAGCTCGCCGAGTCGCTGAACCTCTCCGGCGACGCCCGGTACGTGCTCGTGTCGCACCACCTGGTGCACCTCTACAGCGCGTTCTTCCCGTCGCCGTTCGACCACGCCGCGGGCATGGTCATCGACGCGCAGGGCAGCCGGGTCAAGGACTTCACCGAAGACGTCTCGCTACCGGCGGGCACCTCACCCGACCTGCTCGAGATCAGCTCGTTCTACCGCTGCGACCGCGAGAGCGGGCGCGTCGAGTGCTTCGCGAAGCAGCTGTGGGACGGCGACTGGGCGCGTCCCGCGGGCCTCGGCTGCTTCTACTCGTTGCTGACCCGCATGCTGTGGCCGACCGGTGAGGGCAACGAGGGGAAGGTGATGGGCCTCGCGCCGTTCGGGGACCCGGACGCCCACCGGCTGCCGGACCTCGAGGTGCGCGGGCACGAGGTGTTCATCCCCGACGAGTGGATGAAGGCGTTCGAGGAGCACGACCGGTACACCTACTTCGTGGACGGCGGCGGCAGCTTCGACGACTGCGCCAACCTGGCCGCGGCCGGACAGCGCGCGTTCGAGCGGGCGCTTCTGCAGGTCGCGACGTGGCTGTACGAGCAGACCGGGCTGGAGTACCTGTGCTTCGCCGGTGGCACCGGGTTGAACTGCTCCGCGAACGGGATCCTGCTGCGGGAGTCGCCCTACCGGGACCTGTTCATCCCGCCCAGCCCGCACGACGGCGGCACGGCGGTGGGCTGCGCCCTCTACGGCCTCGTCGCCTGTCTGGGAGAGCGCAGCGACTTCCGGTGGACGAACGACTTCCTCGGGCCGGAGCCGGACCCGGACGCCGTCGAAGCCGTCATCCAGGCACTGCCGGACGACCTCGTGGTCGAGCAGCCCGAGGACCTTCTCGCCGCGGTCGCCGACCTGCTCGAGAGCGGCCGCGTCGTCGGGCTGCACCAGGGGCGGAGCGAGTCGGGGCCGCGGGCGCTCGGGAACCGGAGCATCCTCGGCGACCCGCGGCGACCCCAGATGCAGGACTACATCAATGACGAGGTGAAGGGCCGCGAGTGGTTCCGTCCGCTGGCTCCGCTCGTGCTCGCCGACCACGCCGAGCGCATCTTCGAGGTGGACCGGCCGGCCCCGTTCATGCAGTACGCGGCTGACGTGCGCCCGGAGTTCAGGGGGCAGCTGCCCGGCATCACCCATGTGGACGGGACGGCGCGGCTGCAGACCGTCGAGCCGGTGAACACCCCGTTCCTGCACGCCCTGCTGTCGGCCTGGTACGAGCGGACGGGTTCGCCCGTGCTCATCAACACCTCGCTCAACGGCCCGGGAGACCCGCTGACGGAGACCCCGGAGCAGTCGATCGCGACGCTCCGGAAGACCCACATGCACGCGATGGCCATGCCGCCCTACCTGGTCCGGAAGAAGGACGAGCCACCGGTCCCCGGCGACGGATGGGATTCGCCCGAGCGCCCCGCCTGAGGCCCCACAGCTGTGTCAGACCCACATGCGCTGTGAGCCTATGGCGGTCTGACACCGGGGCATCCGCACAGCCGTGTCAGACCCACATGCGGTGTGAGCCTATGGCGGTCTGACACCGGGGCAGCCGCACAGCCGTGTCAGACCCACATGCGCTATGAGGCTACGTGGCTCTGACACAGTGGCTGAGGCGGTCGACGACGTTGCGGGTGATGCGCACCACGGGCGTCGGGCGACCGGACGTCAGCACTCGCACCCAGTCCGTCGTCGCGCCGTTGAACACGGTCCCCTGGTTCTGGCCGTCCCCTCTCGTGAACAGCCCCATCGTCGCTGCGCAGTTGCCGAACCCCCAGCCGCTCGGCTTCGTGTCGCCGACGGCGAGGATCGTGAACGAGGACGGCGTGCCGTCGTCCCCGTCTGCCACCGCGAACCCGCGTGCCTCGAAGGCTTCTCGCTCGAACGAGGCGCCGTCGCACTCGTAGCCGACGATGTACTCGTCCGCGCCGCCCCCGAACACGTCACCGTCGCGCAGCCCCGTGCCCTCGTACACCCAGTGGTCGTCGTGCTGGACGCGAAAGCCCACGGGCACAGGGTGGTCGTCGCGGTCGCGTTCACCGCCGTTACGAAAACTCACGCCGATCATGCTGTTCTCGGGACGGCCGAGCTCGTGCCAGACGCCGACGCGTGAGTACGTGACGTCGTCCGAGAAGACGATGCGCCACCAGCACGTGTTGCCGCCGAAGAACGCCGCGTTTCCGCCCGCCGCGACGAAACGCTCGACGGCGTCGCGCATCTCGTCGCTCCAGTACTCGTCGTGGCCGGCGCTGAGCATCAGCCGGTACGGCGCGAGCAGTGCTCTGCCATCGCGGTGCAGGTCCAGGTCGGTGCAGTAGTCGACCTCGTAGCCCTCCAGCTCGAGCCAGTCGACGAACCGCCAGTCCCAGTGCACGAAGGTCTGTCGTGGAGTGCGGGCGAACGGGTCGAAGTTCGTGATGTCGTAGGGCGTCGCGCCCGTTCCGCCGCCTGGGCGGTGCAGGCAGACGCCCCCGGGCACCTGCCGAGGCACATCCTGTGACCGCGGGAAGTTGTACAGGCACCACTGCCCGCGCTGCGTTGCAGGGTCGTAGACCGTTCCGCCGGCGAGGTTGTACGCGTGATAGGTGAACAGTGGCAGCTTGTAGAGGACGTCTGCCGTCTCGTTCTCCGGCGCGCGGACGACGAACAAGGCCTTGGCGTCGCGTCCGTCCGGCGTCGTCCGGTCCGGTTCCGAGAGCACGCGACCGCGCCCGTCCCCCTCGACGAAGACCGCAACGTAGACGCCTGAACGGAGGTCCTCGGACAGAGGCAGGGAGTAGGCGCGCCAGGCGGCCAGGGAATCCCCGTGCAACCCGCTGTTGTCCCGGCCCCAGTCCTGGAACGGCAGGTGCAGCGGTGCCTCCGCGCCCTCCAGCCACTGCGTGCTGTCGCAGAGGACCGGCCGGTCACCCCAGCGATACACCTCGATCCGGAACTGCGGCGCGTCCGTAGCGACTCTGACCGTGACGCTCTCCCCCGGGCGGGGGCTCGGCTGCTCGACGTACCCGCGGATCACATCGGACCCAGAAGGCTCACCGCTCCGGTCATCGCCGCATCCTCACACATCCGCAGGACGACGCGAGAAGGGCCAGGCGGTGTACCGACGCTGCGCCCGGGTAGGACGCCGAGATGGCGTTGGCGGTACCCGACAACCTCAGCCCTGCGCGCGTGCTCGCTGAGAGCAGCCTCGCGGGACAGGCCGAGGGCGAGCTCCAGCGAGCGGTCGGACTGCTCGTGACCGTCGTCGAGGCGTGCGGCGCCGTCGTCATCATCGTCGGGGCGCTGTGGGCGTTCATCGGGTTCGTCCGAGCAGCGCTCTCGAGAGGGCGGACCGAAGGTTTCGTCCCTGTGCGGCTCCGGCTCGGACGCTTCCTGGCGCTGGGTCTGGAGTTCCAGCTGGCGAGCGACGTGCTGAGGACCGCGGTGGCGCCGAGCTTTCGCGAGCTGGGACAGCTCGCCGCCGTCGCAGCGATCCGGACGGCGCTGAACTACTTCCTGTCACGCGAGATCGAGGAGGAGCGCCGGCAGGTCGAGGAAGGGCTGCGCCGCAAGGAGGAGACGCTGCAGTGACCTTCGCCGTCCCTGCTCTCAGCTTCGTCGTGCAGGTCGCGGCCGGGCTCGTCGCTGCGGCTGCACTCGTCTCGGGTGCGCTGGCGCTGGTCGCGACGAGGCAGCCCGGCGTGGCGCTCGCCGTCCTGCTCGACCTGCTCCTGGCGGCGGGACTGCTCCGGCTCATCGCCCTCGCGGACTGGCAGGCCATCATCGGAGCTGCTGCCGTGGTCGTGATCCGCAAGGTCGTCGTCGCGGCCTACCACCGCGGCAGCAGGGTTCTCACCGAGCCGCCGACGACCACCGTCTCGTGAACCCGCAGGGTGGGGACCGCCAGGCCACCAGCAGTTTCGGGGCAGGCGGGCGCTGCGCCGCCATTAGCACGACGACCAGGGAATGAGGTCGGGGACATGGCGATTGATCCGGACGTGAGCACACCTGAGTCTCTTCCGTTGTCCGTCCTCGACTTCGTCGGCATCGAGTACGGCGAGAGCCCGCACGAGGCACTGACGGGAGCGGCCCGGATCGCACAGGCCGTCGAGTCCGCCGGCTACCGTCGGTACTGGGTCTCCGAGCATCACAACATGCGGAACCTCGCCTGCAGCGCGCCCGAGCTCCTCACCGCATACCTCGGCGCGCAGACCGAGCGGATCCGGGTCGGCGCAGCAGGGATCATGCTGCCCAACCACTCGTCGTTCAAGGTCGCGGAGATGTTCCGGACCCTGCTCGCCATGTACCCGGGTCGGGTCGACCTGGCTCTCGGGCGGGCGCCGGGGACCGACCCGCTCACCGCGCACGTGCTTCGACGCGGCATCAACGTCGACCCTGCCGCAGAGTTCCCGACACAGGTCGCAGAGCTGCTCGCCTTTCTCGGCGACGAGTTTCCGGAAGGTCATCCCTACGGGCGCCTGGTCGCCGCGCCGGTCGTCGACGAGAGCCCGGAGCTGTTCATTCTCGGCTCCAGCCAGTACGGGCCTCGCTTCGCGGCGGTGAACGGCATGAGCGCCGTGTTCGCACACCACATGAGCCCGGAGATCGCGTTCGACGTGCTGCGGCAGTACCGACGCGAGTTCGAACCGCGGACGGAGGGTGCGCAGCCGTACTCGGCGATGTCCGTGCTCGCGTTCGCCTCGGACGACGAGGAGGCGGTTCTGGAGTTCCGCGCCGGATGGGCGCTGACGATGCTGAACCTCTCCCGCGGCATCCGTGAACCGCTGCGCCCGAAGGAGGTGCGGGAGTTCGCGAGGTCCGAGACGTTCCGACGCAGCAGCTCCGACGACTCCCGGATGGTGACGGGCGAGGCGCAGCCGGTGGTCGAGCGGCTGCTCGACATGAAGGAGCGTGCCGAGGCCGACGAGCTGGTGATCGTCACGCCGAGCCTGGACCGTGACCGGCGGATCGAGAGCTTCCGCGCCATCGGCGGCGCATGGCCGGCCCCCGTGCTCACCGGCTGACGCGTTGCTCACCGGATACACGGCTGAAGGGCCGGAAACCCGCGCATACCGCGAGCAACGCATCACTGGGTGAGCACGACGCGAGGTCACCGGTTTCCAGACGTGCCGGTCTTGCGCTCGGCCCGCCTACCGTGCCAGAATCTACAACCTTATGGTTGTAGATCGGGCCACGGACATCGAGATCGACCGGCTCTTCCACGCGCTGGCCGACGCGACCAGGCGCGACATCGTGCGCCGGGTCCTCGTCGCGGAGCACTCGGTCTCCGAGCTGGCCCGGAGCTACCCCTTGAGCGTGACGGCCGTGCAGAAGCACGTCGCCGTCCTCGTGGACGCGGGGCTGGTGACCAAGACCAGGCGCGGCCGTGAGCAACGCGTGGCGGCTGAGCCCGCCCCGCTCCGGCGCGCGCAGGAGCTTCTGAACGCCTACGAGCAGCTGTGGCAGGAGCGGATAGGCCGCATGACCGACGTGCTGGCCGACGACAACCCAGGCGGAGCGCCATGAGCGTGACCAGCGTCCGCAAGGACACCGAACAGCTCAGCATGACCGTCACGACCGAGTACGACGGGAGCGCGGACCGGGCCTGGCAGCTGTGGGCCGACCCGCGGCAGCTGGAACGGTGGTGGGGCCCACCGACCTACCCGGCGACCGTCGAGAAGCACGACCTTCGCGCGGGCGGCGGGGTCAGCTACTACATGACGGGGCCCGAGGGTGACCAGCACCGAGGGTGGTGGAAGGTCCTCGAGGCCGAACCACCGCGCCTGCT
>JBKHWX010000188.1:0-5479 GCA_046566325.1 Actinomycetes bacterium
CCTCGGACCCGGTCAGCAGCCGCGTCAGGTCGTACCCGGCCACGTCCTTCCACAGCCGGCCACCGGTCCGGATCACCTCACCCGTCGGCAGCACCACCTCGAGCCCCAGCACGTAGTTGCGCGTCACTCCGTACTTCAGCCCGCGCAGGCCGCCGGCGCACATCGCGACGTTGCCGCCCACCGTCGAGACGGTCCGGCTCCCGGGGTCCGGCGCGTAGAGCAGCCCGACCTCCGCGGCCGCCGTCCCCAGCTGCGCCGTCGTGACACCGGCCTGGACGACGGCCAGCAGCTCCGGTGCGCTGACCTCCACGATCCTGTCGAGACGCGACAGCACGAGCACGATGCCGCCCTGCTGCGCCACGGTCGCGGCGGCGAGGTTCGACCCGGCCCCTCGCGGCACCACCGGGATGCGGCGCTCCGTCGCCAGCCGCAGGACGTCGGCCACCTCGCTCGTCGAGGCGGGCAGCACCACCGCGTCCGGGCGGCTGCCGAACAGCGGTGTCGCGTCGCGCGAGAACGGCGTGACGTCCCCCGCGTCGTGCAGCACGTTCTCGTTGCCGACGATGCTCCGCAGCTCGTCGAGAACGGTGTCGTCGACGACGCCGAAACCCGCGGACCGCTGCTCGACCCGCTGGGAGAGAGGCGCTTCCACCCCGGTCACCCGCTGTCCGCGACGAGGATGACGTGCAACGTCCTCGGCCCGTGCACGCCCTCGACCCGGTCCAGCTCGATGTCGCTGGTCGCGCTCGGACCGCTGATCCAGGTCAGCGGCCGCCGCTGCGCCACGGCCTCCGCGAGGCGCTGCACGCCGTCCGGGACGTCGTCCGTCACCTGGCTCTCGCGCACGACGCAGACGTGGACATCGGGCACGAGGGTGAGCGCCCGTCGTCCCTGGTCGGCCTCGTGGTCGAGGACGATCGTGCCGGTGGTCGCGATGCCGACCGCGGCTCCGGTCACGACCGCGTCGACGTGGTCGAGCTCGTGCGCGGGTAGCGGCGGCGAGTCGCGCACGATCTCGATCCCGGTGTCCTCGCCCGGCAGCCACTCGCCGGGCACACCGTCCGGGACGACGACCCGCCGCGCCTGCGCCCCGGCCAGCGCCTCGCGCACGGCCTCCCGGACGCCGTCCGAGCCGATGCGGACGACGGTCGCCCGGTAGTCGGCCACGCGCTCGGCGAAGAGGTCGGGGACGTCGGCGACGCCCCGCGTCCTGACGTACGAGCGAGGAACCTCGACCTCGTCCGGCCCCGAACCCCTGGGGACGTCCCGGAGCGCCGCCCGGACCCGCGAGAGGATCTCGTCCCGGGCGCTCACGAGTCGCCTCCGTGCCCGCCGCCGTCCGCGTGCCGGCCGCCGTCTCCCTGCTGACCGCCGTCACCGTGCGTCCGCTTCCACCACTCGCGGAACGACTCCTTCGGCGGCAGGGGGGCGTCCCGCGCCTGGGTCCATGCGGACGCCGGCGGCGGGAGGGTGCTGATGTGGTCGCGCTTCGGCATCACGCGCCTCGCGAGCCCCGCCGCCCGCTGCGCCTTCTCGAGCCGCTCGGGGTCGTCGAGCACCCAGGCGCCGGCCTTCATCGCGAGCTGCTCGCCGTCCGGAAGGCCGCCCCGCTTCTCGTCCACGACACGCGTGCGCAGGTGCACCAGCAGGTCGGGGATCTCGATCCGGACCGGGCACACGTCGAAGCAGGCGCCGCAGAGGCTGGAGGCGTAGGGAAGCGACTTGTCGATCGCGCTGCTCGTTCCCCGCATCTGCGGTGTGAGCACTGCTCCGATCGGCCCGGGGTACACCGATCCGTAGGCGTGGCCACCCACACGTTCGTAGACGGGGCACACGTTCAGGCATGCAGAGCACCGGATGCAGCGCAGCACCTGCCGCCCGAAGGTGTCTTCGAGCGCGTCGGTCCGTCCGTTGTCCACCAGGACGACGTGCACGTCCTGCGGCCCGTCACCCGGTTTCACGCCCGTCCAGGTCGACGTGTACGGGTTCATCCGCTCGCCGGTGCTGCTGCGAGGTAGCAGCTGCAGGAACACCTCGAGGTCCTGCCACGTGGGCACGATCTTCTCGATGCCCACGACCGAGATCAGCGTCTCCGGCAGCGTCAGGCACATCCGGCCGTTGCCCTCGGACTCGACCACGACCAGCGTCCCCGAGTCCGCGACCGCGAAGTTCGCACCGGAGACTCCCACCTTCGCGCGGAGGAACTTGTCGCGCAGGTGGGTACGCGCGGCCTCGGCCAGCCGTCGGGGGTCGTCGGTCAGGTCGGCCGGTGCGGCGACTCCCGCGGTCTGCATCTGGGTCAGGAAGATCTCGCGGATCTCCGACCGGTTCCGGTGGATGGCCGGCACGAGGATGTGGCTCGGCCGGTCGTGCCCGAGCTGGACGATGAGCTCGGCGAGGTCCGTCTCCCACGCCGCGATCCCCGCTGCCTCGAGCGCCTCGTTGAGCTCGATCTCCTGGGTGGCCATCGACTTGACCTTGACGACCTCGTCGGTGCCCGCTGCCCGGACGAGGTCGAGGACGACCTGGTTGGCCTCCGCGGCGTCCCTCGCCCAGTGCACCGTCGCGCCGGCTGCCGTCAGCGACGACTCGAGCTGCTCCAGGTACGTGTCGAGGTGGCGCAGCACGCGGTCCTTCAGCGCGGCTCCGGCGAGGCGAAGCTGCTCCCAGTCGTCGAGCTCGTTCACGACCATCGCGCGCTTGGCCCGGATGGTGTGCGTCGCGTGGTGCAGGTTGCGGCGCTGCTGGGTGTTGCGAAGCGCCGTCTTCGCAGCCTTCGGGAACGACGGCATGCCGACGAAGGTGCCGGCCGTCGTCGGGCCACCCGACGTCGTCCCGTGGCTGCCCGCCGTCGCAGCATTGGCCGGCGTGCTGTGCACCGTCATGCCGGAGCCTCCTGCGTCGACGCCAGAACCTCAGCAAGATGCATGACGCGGACGCCGGCACGCTCGCGCGACAGCAGGCCGCCGATGTGGGCCAGGCAGGAGTTGTCGCCCGCCACGACCACCTCCGCGCCCGTCCCGCGGATGTGTCGAGTCTTGTCGCTGCCCATCGCCACCGACACGTCCGCGTTCTTCATCGCGAACGTGCCGCCGAAGCCGCAGCACTCGTCCGCGGCCGGCAGCTCGCGCAGGTCGATCCCGCCGACGTTCCGGAGCAGCTGCAGGGGTCGGTCCCCCACCCGCAGCATCCGCAGAGAGTGGCAGGTCGGGTGGTAGGTGACGCGGTGCGGGAAGTACGCGCCGACGTCGGTGACGCCGAGGAAGTCGACGAGGAACTCCGACAGCTCGAGG
Source organism: Actinomycetes bacterium (assembly GCA_046566325.1). Lineage (GTDB taxonomy): Bacteria > Actinomycetota > Actinomycetes > Actinomycetales > BWSM-131 > BWSM-131. The sequence goes on from JBKHWX010000188.1 coordinate 3,294, forward strand.
ACGCGCGGCGCGAGCTGCTCGACCTGCTCGACGAGGTGCTGGTCGCCGGCTCGCTCCGCGAGGTCCTTGTGCTGGTGCCGAACGGACCCGACGCACGACCCGGACGGCGCGACGATCGCGTCGTAGGGGCTGAACACGTCGACGAACCGGCGGACCAATGGGATCGGCTCGTCGGCGTAGCCCGTGTTCGTGAACGGCTGCCCGCAGCAGGTCTGCTCCAGCGGGAACTCGACGCTGCAGCCAAGCCGCTCGAGCAGGCGGACGACGGCCTTCGGCGTCTCGGGCCACATCGTGTCGTTGAAGCAGGTGGCGAACAACGCGACACGGGCGTTCGTCCCGCGGGCGTGGGCGGCCGGCGCAGCAGCTTCCTGGGTCACGGCAGCATCCACGAGAGGACCGTCGACTGCAGCCCGATGAGAATGCAGAGGACGACGAGCAGGCCGAGGCTCCACAGGATGACGCGTCGGAAGATGTCCGACTCGCGCCCCACGATCCCGCAGGCGGTGGCGGCGATCGTCAGGTTCTGCGGACTGACCATCTTGCCGACGACGCCCCCGGCGGTGTTGGCCGCGACCATGAGCGTCGGGTCGATCCCGGCCTGGGTCGCCGCGGTCTTCTGGAGCGTGGCGAACAAGGCGTTGGCGCTGGTGTCGGACCCCGTGACCGCCGTCCCCAGCCACCCGAGGATGGGCGACAGGAAGGCGAACGCGGCACCGGCGCCGGCGATCCACGTACCGATCGTGATCGTCTGCCCGGACAGGTTCATCACGTAGGCGAGCGCCAGCACGGACGCGACGGTCAGGAACGCGAAGCGCAGCTGGTGAGCGGTCCTCCCGAGCTGCCTGATCGCCTTGCCCGCAGACACCCGGTAGGCGGCCGCCGTGAGGATGCCCGAGATCAGCAGCAAGGTGCCCGGTGACGACAGCCACTGGAAGTTGTAGACGGTGGTCGTGCTGGGCTTGCCCGCCAGGTTGAGGACGTGACCGTCGAGACCGGGCCACGGGATCTTGATGTCCCGTCCCGTCAGGAAGGTGTTCAGCGGGTCCCAGAGCTTGGCCAGCGAGAAGATGACGATGACGATCAGGTACGGGAGCAGCGCCATCATGATGCGGCCGGTGTTGAGATGGGTCGGGCGCTCCACGATCGTCTTCTCCTCGGCGGCGACGGCCGTCGCGGTGGCGCCGCCCGGTCCTCCGCCTGCCGCCACCGGCGTCAGCCGGTCGCGGTCACGCTCGTCGTGCAGCCGTCTCGTCGCCTCGTCACCACCGCGGGGCTGGTAGACGCGCAGGATGAGGACCGCGGCCCCGAGCGCGACGAGCGAGGCGATGATGTCGGTGAGCTCGACCGAGACGTAGTTGGAGCTGACGAACTGCACGACGGCGAAGACGAGACCGACGCCGAGCGCAACCGGCCACGTCTCGCGGACCCCACGCGCGCCGTCCACGAGCAGCACGAGCAGGAGCGGGACGAACATCGCGAGCCATGGGGTCTGACGGCCCACGTACGCACCGATCTCCTGGTACGGGATTCCCGTCAGGTTGCCCGCGGTGATGATCGGGATCGCGATGGCGCCGAAGGCAACCGGTGCCGTGTTGGCGAGCAGGACGACGGAGGCCGCCCGCAGCGCTGAGAACCCGATCGCCATCAGCATGACGCCGGTGATGGCGACGGGGGCGCCGAAACCTGCGAGCGCCTCGAGCAGCGCGCCGAAGCAGAACGCGATGATGATCGCCTGGATCCGCTGATCGGCCGACAGCGAGCCGAAGGACCGGCGCAGCACCAGGTCGTAGCCGGTCAACTCGGTCAACCGGAAGATCCAGATCGCGGTCAGCACGATCCAGATGATCGGGAACAGCCCGAACGCAGCGCCCTCCGACGCCGCCAGCAGCGCCTGGCCGGCCGGCATGCCAAAGGCGAAGATCGCCACCGCCAGGGCGACGATCAGCGACGCCAGCCCGGCCTGCCACGCCTTCCATCGCAGAGCGCCCAAGAGCACGAACAGCGTGAGCAGGGGCAGGGCCGCGACCAGCGCGGACAGCGCGAGCGACCCTCCCACCGGATCGTCGACCTGCTGGAACATGCGGCACTCCCTTGTGTCGGACCCGGGTACGGGTCCCTCGGCGGCGGTCCACCTCGACGATTTGAGGTGATGCATATTTGTAAGACAAGTGCACACGTCTGTCAAG
>JBKHWX010000189.1:0-3052 GCA_046566325.1 Actinomycetes bacterium
CGGGCCGACAGGTCCGCCCGCCCGCCCAGGGCGAGCAGCCCGTCCAGCAGCTCCGGACCTGGCCGCTGCCCGACCAGGTCCGCCACCCATGACCGCAACAACCGCCGCCGCCGCGGCCCGGCGTCCCGGCCGTCCCGGTCGTCCCCCGCCTCACCGTGCTCTACGTGCTCGCCGTGCTCGCCGTCACAGTCCTCGCCATCCCGGCGCTCCCGGTCCGGATGCTCGTGCTGCGCGTGCTCGCCCTCCCAGCGCTCCCGGTCCGGATGCTCGTGCTCCGCGTGCTCGCCGTCCTCCGCCTCGCCGTGCTCTCCGTGCTCGGCGTGCTCGCCATGCGTCCTCCCGCCGCGCGAGTGCTGGGCGTCCGTCCCGCACGCGTGGGTGCGGCCTGCGTACTCGAGCAGCCATGCCTGCCTCGCCCGAGACTCGTCCGGGTGCTCGTGATCCAGGTACAGACCGGCCCGGTCCGCGTCGTCCTCCACCGCCATGTCTCGAACATAGATGCGACCCCTGACAGTCCAGTTGCCGGCTGCGGGGCAAACTGGACACCGCCAGAACCGTTACCGAACCGTGATCTCCGAGCCCGGATGGAGAGGGTCAGATTGACCGAAAGCCTGTGTCGGCGCGACTGCGCGCAAGTGGGTGCGAGAGCACTCCCGTTCAAGTCCGCCGCGAGCCCGACGTTGCGCCCCCAAGTGCGGACGGCTCGGCCCGTAGGCAAGGACATGCCCACAACTAGAATCGACCCATGATGCGGCGTCTCGACCTTCGGGGGCAGACCCTCGACTCGCGCGAGCTACGGGGAGCAGTGCCCCGCGCCGTCCTCGACGTGGAGGCCGCCCTGGACGCCGTCCGCCCCATCGTCGCGGACGTGCGCCAGCGCGGAGCGGCCGCCCTGCGCGAGCTCGCGGAGCGCTTCGACGGTGTAGGTGTCCGCGACCTGCGCGTGCCCGCCGCGGCACTCGCCGAGGCACTGGCGGGCCTCGACCCGGCCGTCCGTAAGGCACTGGAGGAGTCGATCCGTCGCGCGCGCCTGGTCCACCGGGACCAGCGGCGTACGGACACGACGACACAGGTGGTACCCGGCGGCACCGTGACCGAGCGCTGGGTGCCCGTCGGGCGCGTGGGGCTCTACGTGCCTGGCGGCCTCGCCGTCTACCCCAGCAGCGTGGTCATGAACGTCGTGCCCGCCCAGGAGGCCGGCGTCGGCTCCCTCGCCGTCGCCAGCCCCCCGCAGAAGGAGTTCGGCGGGCTCCCGCACCCGACGATCCTCGCCGCCTGCGCCCTGCTCGGGGTCGACGAGGTCTACGCCGTCGGTGGCGCGCAGGCCATCGCGATGTTCGCGTACGGCGCGACCGAGGACGACGGCGCCCGGCTCTGCCCGCCCGTCGACATCGTCACCGGCCCGGGCAACATCTGGGTCGCCGCCGCGAAGCGGCTCGTCAAGGGCGTCGTCGGCATCGACTCCGAGGCCGGACCGACCGAGATCGCCGTGCTCGCCGACGACTCCGCCGACCCTGTCCATGTCGCTGCCGACCTGATCAGCCAGGCCGAGCACGACACCATCGCGGCGTCCGTGCTCGTGACGGACTCCGAGGCGCTCGCGGACGCCGTCCTCGCCGAGGTCGAGCGGCAGGTCGCGCAGACCAAGCACTGCGAGCGGATCGCCACCGCCTTGACCGGTCCGCAGTCCGCCGTCGTCCTCGTGGACGACGTCGACGCCGGTCTCGCGGTCGTCGACGCCTACGCGGCCGAGCACCTCGAGGTGATCACGCGGGACGCAGACGCCGTCGCGGCCCGCGTCACGAATGCCGGGGCCATCTTCGTCGGTGCCTGGGCGCCGGTGTCGCTCGGGGACTACTGCGCCGGGTCCAACCACGTGCTGCCCACGGGTGGCTGTGCCTGCCACTCCAGCGGCCTGTCGGTCCAGACCTTCCTGCGCGGCATCCACGTCGTGAGCTACACGCGCCAGGCCCTGCAGGACGTCGCGCCCCACGTGCTCACCCTCGCGGACGCCGAGGACCTACCCGCCCACGGCCAGGCGGTCAGCGTCCGGTTCACACCCTGACCCCAACTCGGTCCGCTGACGAAATGGCTGCTGAGGGCCGGCATTTCGGGCGCTCCGGCAACCACTTCGTCTGCGGGCACCACCCGGTCAACGGGGACGAACCTCGTCCGCGAAGGCCGGGGAAAGCGGAAAAGCGGCGACCCTCTCGTACCGCGGCCGCCCCCCTTCGCCCTTGCCCAGGTGCGAGGCGACGAGCACGACCTCGGTGACCCGCCAGACCGGTCCCGCACAGTCGTCCAAAGCACCCACCACCGCGGTGAGGTCGAGCGGACGCCCCGCCACCCGGCCCAGGGTGATGTGCGGCCGGAACCGGTTGCCCTCCACCTCGAGGCCCGCTCGGGACGCCGCAGCCCGAACCATATCCGCGAGCTGCCGCAGCGCGCCCTCGTCGTCCAGGATCCCGGCCCACAGCACCCGCGCCTGCTTCGCACGTGAGAAGGCGCCTGCTCCGGTGATGCGCGTCTCGAACGCCTGCCGACGCCCGGTCCCTCGTCGCAACCGGTCGGTGAGGTCCGGCAGCACCGCCCCCGGGACGGCGGCCAGGAACGCGAGCGTCACGTGCCACTGGTCCGGCGGGGTCCACCGCAGCTGCGGGACTTGCATCAAACGGCCGTCGTCCCGACGGACGGCCGCCAGATGCTCGCCCAGGGCCTCGAGCACGGCAGCCGGGGGGACGACGGCCACGAACATCCGCTGCCCGTCTCGCTTGACCGGGGCGCGCGTCCCGCCCCGCTGGGAACGGCGGTCCCCCCCTTCGCTGGTCAGCGGCGGCGATGGGCCTGCCGGTCCCGCAGCCGCTGCAGCAGCTCGCGTGCCTTGCGCTGGTTCTCCGGCTTGGCCGCTTCCCGCTTGGCGATCTCCAGCGCCTTCACAGCCGCGCCGCTCCTGAGTGCCTTGTCGAGGAAGCTCATGCGAAGACATTACTGATCCTCGGACCTCGACGGCTCTGTCCGCTCACGACCGCACCGAGACCGACGCGCTCGCTCC
>JBKHWX010000190.1:0-12196 GCA_046566325.1 Actinomycetes bacterium
TGCTGCTGGACTCTGCGCCCGACGCGTGACGCCAGGAGCCCGCGCCCCGAAGGTATGAGCACCCCCGGGGGCGACCTCACGCCCTCTGGCTCGTCACGCCCTCTGGCTCGTCAGATCGCTCGTCATGGCTTGTCCGGAACCGTCTCGGTCACCGTCTGTAGAGGGATCGCTGATGGTGAACGGCCGCGCCTCGGAGCGACCGCCACCGGGCTGAGGGTTCTCCGCCACGAGCGCGAGCCCGCCGGCCTCGCCGAGGACGCCTGCCGGCAGCACCACCTGGACGTGGGTGCCGTCGACGAACACCGGGTCGAGCGTGGTGACGCCACCTCCGTCTGCGACCTGTCGCACGTGCACGGTCGTCTCCCGGACGAAACCCCGTCCCTCCAACGTCACCTGGAGCGGCGTGTTCCGGACGAGGCACCCGTCCGGCAGCACCCGCTCCAGCACGGGCTGCGGGTTGACCACCTTGTCGGCGCGCTCGGCGTCGCCGCTGCCGTGCCCGGTGCTGAGCACGGTGTCGAACACCTCACGCAGCTTGTCCGTCGCCTGCTTCGAGAACAGCCCCGAGAGGCCGGCGACGGCAGCGATGCCGTAGGGGTTCAGGGCGCTGCTGGATGCGTCGTTCGAGAAGAAGCCGCCGCGGATGACGAAGTACACGAGCAGGGCGAGGCTCGCGCCGATGGCCACGCGGAGCAGGTACCACCAGACCCAGCTGCTGCACAGCCGTCGGTTCCCGACGTACGTCGAGAACGAGGTGGCCGCGTGCACGAAGCTGCCGAGAGCGCTGACCACCACCACGAGGAGGATCAACGCCACATCCGGGGTCAGGTGCCACTGCGCCGGCCCGAAGCCGGGGAACGACAGGGACCGCGGTGCTCCTGCGGGCTCCGGCTGGACGAGGGGCCACAGCGCGAACAGCGTGACGAGGAGAACCGCCCACACGACCACGAGCGCGGAGCCGAGGAGAGCCGTCTGGCGGGGCGGCAGCGCGCGGTCGCCCTGCCCGGACGGGGACCCGCCGTCCTGGTCGCCTGCCCGGACCTCGGCTTCACCTGCTGGTTCGTTCGTCATCACCTACTCCAGGGGCTCGTTCCAGCCGACCGTGCGGACCGGTTGCGTGCAGGATGCGCACGGTCGGGAGGTGATACGGAAGCAGCCGTCATCGGTTGGCGAGCGCCCAGCAGACAGGAGAACGGCTCGGGCGACCCGTAGCCCGAGGCACCGGCGGGTCGTCGGCCACGGCGCCGAGGCCGATGCGAGGGTGGGCCCCGTGCGTGTGCTCGGAGTCGACCCCGGACTGACCCGGTGCGGTCTGGGTGTCGTGGACGGCCAGCGCGGGCGGGCTGCAGCCCTGGTGGCGGTGGACGTCGTCCGCACGCCGTCGGCGGCCGACCTGCAGCAGCGTCTGCTCGTCATCGCCGAGCGCCTGGACGCCTGGCTGGACCGCCACGCGCCTGACGTCGTCGCCGTGGAGCGCGTGTTCAGCCAGAACAACGTGCGCACCGTGATGGGGACCGCCCAGGTGTCAGGGGTGGCCGTGCTCGCGGCCGCGCGCCGAGCGATCCCGGTAGCCCTGCACACGCCCAGCGAGGTCAAGGCTGCGGTGACAGGCAACGGCCGGGCGGACAAGGCGCAGGTGACGACGATGGTCACCCGCATCCTCGACCTGCCCGAGCGTCCCTCGCCCGCCGATGCGGCCGACGCCCTGGCGCTCGCCCTGTGCCACCTCTGGCGTGGTGCCCCGGCCGGCTCCCTCGTGACAGCCTCCGGTGCTCCGACTCCGGCGCAGGCCGCCTGGGCGCAGGCCGCACGACAGGCCCGGTCCCGCTCCAACCGCGGCTTCGCGGTGCCGGACGCGCGGCCGGGCGCCGAGCCGGGCAGCCTCCCGGTGCGTCGTGTCACCACTGTCCGGCGACCCGGGTAGGGTGTCGAACAGGCGTTCGTCGCGACGACGGGAGTGGTGAGGTGATCGCGTCCCTTCGCGGTCGGGTGCTGGCGGTGCACCTCGACTCGGCCGTGCTGGAGGTCGGTGGGGTGGGTGTCCTGGTCCAGGCCACCCCTGCCACGCTCGCGCGGCTGCGGGTGGGTGAGCAGGGTCAGCTGGCGACCAGCCTCGTCGTCCGGGAGGACTCGCTCACGTTGTTCGGCTTCGCCGAGTCCGACGAGCGGGACGTCTTCGAGACCCTTCAGACCGTCAGCGGCGTCGGTCCCCGGCTCGCGCTGGCGATGCTCGCCGTCCACACGCCCGACGGCCTGCGTCGAGCGGTGGCCGACGAGGACCTCGCGGCCCTGACCCGGGTGCCGGGCATCGGCCGGAAGGGGGCGCAGCGCATCGTCCTCGAGCTGAGCGACCGGCTGGGCGTGCCCAGCCAGGACGTCGCGTCGCCCGTCCCGCTCCCGCGCGCCAGCGACCCTCGCGGCGACCAGGTGGTCCGGGCCCTCGTCGGCCTCGGCTGGAACGTCAAGCAGGCTGAGCAGGCGGTCGAGTCGGTGACCCAGGCGGACGACGGGCACGCGGCACGCGAGGACGTGGCGGCGACGCTTCGCGCGGCTCTGCGCCACCTGGGCAGGAGCTGACATGGCGGACGGCTCCCGCTACGCGGACGGCTCGGTGGAGGTCCAGACAGCCGAGGTCGAGATGACGGAGGTCGAGCCGGCCGAGGGTGGGACGCTGGACGCAGCGGCGCGGGACGGCGCCGTGCATCCGGACCTCGCCGACCCCCGAGTCGTCACGACCGGGGCGGACGACGCGGAGCGGGCCGCCGAGTCCGCGCTGCGGCCCCGCCGGCTCGAGGAGTTCGTCGGCCAGCGAGTGGTCCGCGAGCAGCTGTCCCTGGTGCTCGAGGCGGCTCGACGCCGGGGCAAGGCGCCCGACCACGTCCTGCTGTCCGGCCCCCCGGGCCTCGGCAAGACGACACTGTCGATGATCATCGCGGCAGAGCTCGGTGCCACGCTGCGGATCACCAGTGGACCCAGCATCCAGCACGCGGGTGACCTGGCCGCCGTCCTGTCCTCCCTCGAGCAGGGCGAGGTGCTGTTCCTCGACGAGATCCACCGGATGGCACGCCCCGCCGAGGAGATGCTCTACGTCGCGATGGAGGACTTCCGGGTCGACGTGATCGTCGGCAAGGGAGCGGGAGCCACCGCCATCCCGCTCGAGCTGCCGGCGTTCACGCTCGTCGGGGCCACGACCCGGGCGGGCCTGCTTCCCGCGCCACTGCGGGACCGTTTCGGGTTCACGGGACACCTCGACTTCTACTCCGTCGAGGAGCTCGGGGAGGTGCTGCGACGCTCCGCGGCCCTGCTCGACGTCGACCTCACCGACGAGGGCGCGCGCGAGATCGCGAGCAGGTCCCGGGGGACGCCGCGGGTCGCCAACCGACTCCTGCGCCGGGTCCGCGACTGGTCCCAGGTGCGCGGAGACGGACGGGTGGACCTCGAGGCGGCGAGGTCCGCGCTCGCGGTGTACGAGGTGGACCGCCTGGGACTCGACCGGCTGGACCGGTCGGTCCTCGAGGCGCTCTGCCGGCACTTCGCGGGCGGCCCGGTGGGCCTGTCGACGCTCGCGGTCGCCGTGGGCGAGGAGCCGGAGACGGTGGAGACGGTGGCGGAGCCGTTCCTCGTGCGTGAGGGCCTGCTCGGACGCACGCCGCGGGGCCGGATCGCCACGGCCGCGGGCTGGCGCCACCTCGGCCTCCGCCCGCCTGTCAGCAGCGTCGCCGCCCAGCTGGGCCTCGACCTCGGGGAGGTCGCGTCGAACCCGTCCGGGCGCACGGAGCCGCCGTGATTGTCCCGATGTGCGGCACTCCCACTACACTGCCGGCGGGCTCGGGAACCCGTCCTCGCCGTCCCGCCGTTGTCCGTTGCGGCCGGACGGAGCATTCACCACACGACATGGTGCCTCGAGAGGTGCCTGCGAAGGGACGTGAACGTACCGATGGAGTTCCTCCTCCCCTTGATCCTGCTTGTGCCTCTGCTGCTGATGATCACCCGCAGCCGGAAGCAGCAGCGCCAGTTCCAGGAGCTGCAGTCCCAGCTTCAGCCGGGCCAGGCGGTCGTGACGACCGCGGGGCTGCACGGGACCATCGCCGAGCTCGAGGACGACGTCGTGCTGCTCGACGTGGCGGACGGCGTGCGTCTTCGCTGGGCCCGGGCCGGCATCGGTCAGGTCGTCAAGTCGGAGTCGGCACCTGCCGAGATCACTGCTGAAGCTCTGTCCGGAGCGACAGCGGTGTACCCGGACGACTCTCGGGAGGACGACGTCGATCCGGCCGGCGAGCCGCATGGGCGGCGCGCCGTCTGACGGTCGCCCACCACCTGGCACCGGTGCAGGCGCACCGGTGAGCGACGAGTACGAGAAGAGACACCTTGGCACGTACAACCGGCACGAGGGCGGGCCGAACGCTCCTCACGCTCGCGGTCCTGGTCGTCCTGTTGTTCGGGACGATCGCTGCGGGCGTGAAGTGGTCCAACGCCAGCTGGGCGCCGAAGCTCGCCCTCGACCTGGCGGGCGGCACACAGATCGTGCTGACGCCCAAGGTCGAGCCCGGGCAGGGCAAGATCACGACCGAGACGATCAACGACGCGATCGCCATCATCCGGCAGCGTGTCGACTCGACCGGTGTCTCAGAGGCCTCGGTGAGCAGCCAGGGCGGCCAGAACATCGTGGTCGAGCTGCCGGGGGACCCGGAGGAGCAGCGTAAGACCGCGGAGCTCGTCCGTCAGTCCGCTCAGATGCGGTTCCGTCCGGTGCTCGTCGAGCAGCCGGTGGGCGCGGCGTCGGCACCGGGTGGCGCCGCGACTCCCGCTCCCGGCGGCGCAGCGACCCCCGCCCCGAGCGGTGAGGCCACTCCCGCCCCGAGCGGCGAGGCCACACCCGCCCCCGGCGGCGGGGACTCGGTCGCCCCGGCGCCGACCGAGTCGACGAACGGTCGCGCCGTCCCACGGGGCCTGCTCGCCGGAGGGACGGCTGCACCCGCCCCGAGCGGTGACGCCCCTCCCGCGCCGGGGCAGCCGGCAGAGGGCGCTGCGACCCCGGCGCCGACTCCCGCTGCCACTCCCTCCACGGCGCCGACGAACGCCAGCGACCTTGCCTGGATCACGCCGGACGTCGCCGCCGCCTTCTCGGCCCTGGACTGCACGAACCCGCAGAACCTCGCCGGCGGCATCCACGACGACGTGACCAAGCCGCTCGTCACGTGCAGCCAGGACGGCTCCGCCAAGTACATCCTCGGGCCGGTCGAGGTCGAGGGCCGCGACATCAAGTCGGCCAGCGCCGGCCTCGTGCAGAACGCGCAGGGCTTCAACACCGGTGAGTGGGGCGTCGACCTGACCTTCGACGCGGAGGGCAGCAAGAAGTTCCGCGAGGTGACCGAGCGCATCACCGGAGCACCGCCGCCCACCAACCAGTTCGCGATCGTGCTCGACGGTCTCGTGATCTCCGCGCCGCGGAGCAACCAGCCCATCACCGACGGTCGGGCGCAGATCACCGGCAACTTCACGCAGGAGAGCGCCACCGAGCTCGCCAACCAGCTGAAGTTCGGGGCGCTGCCGATCTCGTTCCAGGTCCAGACCGAGGAGCAGATCTCCGCGCTGCTGGGCGCCGAGCAGCTGCGAAACGGCCTGCTCGCGGGGGTCATCGGCCTCGTCCTGGTGTTCATCTACTCGCTGCTGCAGTACCGCGCGCTGGGCTTCGTGACGATCCTCAGCCTCCTGGTCGCTGCGGGCCTGACATACGGCGTCATCCTGCTGATGGGCTGGTACCAGGGCTACCGCCTCAGCCTGCCGGGTGTCGCCGGCCTGATCGTCGCGATCGGCGTCACCGCCGACTCGTTCATCGTGTACTTCGAGCGCATCCGGGACGAGCTGCGCGAGGGGCGTCCCCTGGTCTCGGCGGTGGAGAACGGCTGGAACCGCGCCCGGCGGACGATCATCGTCTCCGACTGCGCCAACTTCCTCGCCGCCATCGTGCTGTACCTGCTCGCGGTCGGCGGTGTGCGTGGCTTCGCGTTCACCCTCGGCCTCACCACGATCATCGACCTGATGCTGGTCATGATGTTCACCCACCCGATGATGGCGCTGCTCGCGCGCACGGAGTTCTTCGCCGGCGGGCACCGGTTCTCCGGGCTCAGCCCCAAGAGCGTCGGACGGAGCACGCTCTACGCCGGGCGCGGCCGGGTCCGCACGCCCGCGGCCGCTCCGGTCCCGGTCACCGCGGCCAAGGAGAGCGACGACGCCGGGCTGGGCGGACGTCGGCCGGGCGAGCTCGTGAGCAACTTCGCACGACCCCGGTCCGGACGGCTGACCATCGCCGAGCGCAAGGCCGCCCAGGCGCGCGCGGCTCAGGAGGACGACGCTCCCGCCGCGGTCGAGGCCGACGACTCGGCGAAGGAGGACTGAGCCGTGTTCAGCTTCACCCAGTTCGGCAACGACCTGTACTCCGGTCGTCGCTCCTACGAGTTCGTCGGCCGCTGGAAGCTGTTCGTCGGGATCGGTGCGGGACTCTGCGTCCTGTCGATCGCGCTGCTGGCGATCTTCGGCCTGAACCCGGGGATCGAGTTCCGTGGCGGGTCCGAGTTCCGGGTCACGGGGACGGCGAACGCGGACCCGGCAGTGGGGGAGAGCGTCGTCAGCAAGGCGTTTCCCGAGAGCGAGCCGCCGCGCGGCACGGTGATCGGCAGCGACAGCATCCGGATCCAGACCGAGCGTCTCAACGACCAGCAGACGGACGCCGTCAAGCACGACCTGGCGACGGCCTACCACGTCGACGCGTCGGCAGTGACCTCCTCGTTCGTCGGCCCCAGCTGGGGGCAGGACATCACGAACAAGGCGCTGTCCGGGCTCGGCATCTTCCTGCTGCTCGTCGGGATAATGATCGCCCTGTACTTCCGCGCCTGGCAGATGGCGGCGGCCGCACTGATCGCGCTGATGCACGACCTGCTGATCACGGTCGGCCTCTACTCCGCCACCGGCTTCGAGGTCACGCCCGGCACGGCCATCGGCCTGCTCACGATCCTCGGCTACTCGCTCTACGACACCATCGTCGTCTTCGACAAGGTGCGTGAGAACACCGCTCACATCCTGTCCAGCACCAAGCGGACGTACGCCGAGGCCGCGAACCTGGCAGTGAACCAGACGCTCGTCCGGTCCATCAACACGTCGGTGGTGGCCCTGCTGCCCGTCGCGTCGATCCTCTTCATCGGTGCGTTCCTGCTCGGGGCCGGCACCCTGCGCGACATCTCGCTGGCCCTGTTCATCGGAATGATCGTCGGCACGTTCTCGTCCGTGTTCATCGCCACGCCGCTGTTCGTCCGCTTCCGGATGGGCGACCCGAAGATCAGGGCGCAGGCGGAGCGCGTGCACCGGGCACGTGCCGCGTCGGGAAAGGCTGCTTCGCAGCCGGGGCATCCCGCCGTCCAAGCCGCCACCGCGGGGTCGGCCGCGGAGCCCGCGGCGAGCGTCGGCGGTGCGACTGCCCTGCTGACCGCTGAGGACGACGGCGGACCGGACGGCGACTCCGGTGCGGCCCGTGCCTCAGCGGCCGGCGGGCAGCGGGTGCAACCACGGCGGAACCGTCCGCGTCCCAAGAAGCGGTGAGCTCGGGTCCGGCTGCCGTGCGGCGGGACCAGGAGGGCGCGGCCGGGCTGGCGCGCTCGCTGGTCCGCGACGTCCCGGACTTCCCGGTCCCGGGAGTGATGTTCAAGGACATCACCCCTGTGCTTCGCGACCCTGTCGCCTTCCCCGCGGTGGTCGACGCGCTGCACGCGGCAATGCCCGACGAGGTGGACGTCGTCGCGGGGATCGAGGCACGCGGCTTCATCATCGGCGCGCCTCTGGCGGTACGGGCGCGGGCGGGCTTCGTCCCGATCCGCAAGTCCGGCAAGCTCCCGGCGCAGACGCTTCACGCCGGGTACGACCTGGAGTACGGACAGGCCGAGATCGAGGTGCATGCGGACGCGTTCGCCGCCCGTGACAGCGTCGTGGTGGTGGACGACCTGCTCGCGACCGGGGGCACTGCGGCGGCCGCGTGTGACCTGGTCGAGCGTGCCGGCGCCCGCGTCGCGGCCGTGCTCTTCCTGCTGGAGCTCGGCTTCCTCCACGGCCGGACCAGGATGCCGGGCCGCGACGTCTTCGCGCTCGTCACGCTCTGAAGGCCGAAGGCCCCTTCCGGTGTCGGAAGGGGCCTTCGGCTCATGGGACGGGACGGCCGAGCGCGGCTCGGACGTCAGCCGCGCAAGAACCTCACGCCCGGTACAGGCGCACCTGGGTCCCGGAAGAGGTGAACCAGCGGTTCGCCGGGAACACCGCGCCGCCGACGGACACGTTCGCGAGGTGCCAGTCCGCGGAAAAGCCCGCCCGGTTGAAGTAGACGTCGACGGAGTTCAGGTACCCCAGGTCCGACAGGGTGAAGTAGAAGCGGTCGGTCTGGTTGCGCTCGAAGTTGTTGTCCGAGTTGTCGAGGTAGAGCCAGCCGCTCGACCCGTACGACCCGTTGATCCTGACCCAGACGTCTCCGTCCGTGCCCGCTCCGGGAATGTTGCTCGTGTACGTCGACACCTCGTACGTGACGACGGAGCGGGTGGAGACCGCGGCGGTCCCCGCGTGGCTGGCCGTCGCCGGCGCCGCGAGCGCTGTCCCGACCGGGGCCAGGAGCAGCGGCACGGACACCGCGGCCGCCACCATCGCCTTGCGTGCACTCATAGGTGCTCTCCTTGGGTTGGAGTGGTTTTGACACCTGTGAAGAGCACGCCGCCATGCCGCTGATACACGCTTGCAACACACGTGAAGGCGGCGCGTCGGATCCGTCGCGCAGTTCGGGGACGTTGCGGTGCGGGGACGAAGGGGTGACACGCGATCCCGGGAGTCGCGGATCGGGGCGGACGGCCCTCCGCTTCCGCGCTTACCTCGACAACGCCCGCAGCACGCTGCGGGCGATCCCGGTTCCGTCGAGGCCGTGCTCGGCGAGAATCCGGTCGCGGGACCCGTGGGCCAGGAACTGTTGCGGCAGACCGAGTGTGAGGAGCCGGACGCTGCAGGCGGCCGTCGTCCGGAGGCCACGGGCGACGGCGTCGCCGAAGCCTCCCGCCACCCCGTTGTCCTCGACCGTCACCACCAGCCGGCGCCCGGCCAGCGCATCCAGCAGGGCCGGGGACACGGGCTGCGTCCAGAGCGGGTCGACGGCGAGCGCCTCGACCCCGGCATCGGCCAGCAGGCGGACCGCCGCCGCGGCGGGCCGTGCGCAGGCGCCCACACCGAGGACGAGCACGGGGGCATCGGCGCTGCCGACCAGCACGTCCGCCCCCGCGAGGGAACCGGCGGCGTCGAGCGGTTCTCCCGCGTCTCCCTTCGGGAAGCGCACCGCGGTCGGTCCCGTGTCGTCGGCGACCGCCTCGCGGAGCAGCCGCCGCAGCCGGGAGGCGTCGCGCGGGGCCGCCACGCGCAGGCCGGGCACCAGGCCGAGCAGCGAGAGGTCCCACATGCCGTGGTGGCTCGGCCCGTCGTTGCCGGTGACGCCGCACCGGTCGAGCACGAAGGTCACGGGCAGGCGGTGCAGCGCGACGTCCAGAAGCACCTGGTCGAACGCCCGGTTCAGGAAGGTGCCGTACACGCACACCACCGGGTGCAGCCCGCCCATCGCGAGCCCCGCTGCCGACGTCACCGCGTGCTGCTCCGCGATCCCCACGTCGAACACGCGCTCCGGGAACTTCCGGGCCAGCTCGTGGAGCCCGGTCGGGTGCAGCATGGCGGCGGTCAGCGCGACGACGTCCGGGCGGTCCTGGGCGATGGCCACCAGCTCCTCGCCCACCACGTCCGTCCAGGGCTGGGGCGGTGGCGCCGCCGCATTCGCGGCACCGTTCGCCGAGCAGGCCGGGACGGTGTGGAAGTGGTCGACCTCGTCCGACTCCGCGGGCAGGTACCCCTTTCCCTTGCACGTCATGCAGTGGACGACGACCGGCCGCCCGAGGTGCCGGGCTCGCGTCAGCGCGTCCTGCACCGCGGTCACGTCGTGGCCGTCCACGGGCCCCAGGTAGGCGAAGCCCAGCTGTTCGAACAGCGTCGGCTGCTCGAACGGCGTCGGCTGGTCGAACGGGGTCGGCTGGTCGGACTGCCCCGGCTGCTCCGACGCCGTGACGGTCGGCACCGGCAGCAGATCGAACGGCGCACCGGCGTCGCAGGGCCGGCCCCGCGCCGTCCGCAGCCTGCCGAGGTGGGCGGCGACCGCGCCGACCGTCGGCCCGTACGAGCGCCCGTTGTCGTTGAGCACGACGACGACGGGCCGCTCCGGCGCCCCGCCGATGTTGTTCAGCGCCTCCCATGCGAGCCCGCCCGTCAGCGACCCGTCACCGACGACGGCGACGACGGTGCGGCCGCCCTGGCCCCGGTGCTCCAGCGCCTTCGCGAGCCCGTCCGCGTAGGACAGGGCCGTGGAGGCGTGGGAGTTCTCGACCAGGTCGTGCGGGCTCTCCGACCGGTTCGGGTAGCCCGAGAGCCCACCGGCCTGCCGCAGCCGCCCGAAGCCGTCGAGCCGACCGGTCAGCATCTTGTGCACGTACGCCTGGTGCCCGGTGTCCCACACGATCAGGTCACGTGGCGACTCGAAGACCCGGTGCAGCGCGAGCGTCAGCTCGACGACGCCCAGGTTCGGGCCGAGGTGGCCGCCGGACCGGGTGACGGCCTCGATCAGCCGCTCTCGGATCTCCGCGGCGAGGCCCGGCAGCGCCGAGTCGGGCAGGCTCTTGAGGTCGGCCGGGCCACGCAGCGTGTCCAGCACCGAGGTCATGGTGGTCATGCGCCTCTCACCGCCCTCAGGGACTCGCGAAGGGAGCTCATCGTGGCCATGACCGCCGTGGGCTCGTACCCGCAGTGGGCCATGCAGTTGGCGCACCGCGGGTCCTTCCCTCGACCGAAGGAGGACCAGTCCGTGTCCTCCACCAGCTCGCGGTAGGTCTTGGCATACCCGTCGTCCAGCAGGTAGCAGGGCCGCTGCCAGCCGAGCAGGGAGTACGACGGGATTCCCCAGGCCGTGCAGGCGAAGTCCCGCTTTCCCTCGAGGAAGTCGAGGAACAGCGGCGAGTGGTTCAGCCGCCACCGCTTGCGCCGCCCGTCGGCGAACGCCTTGCTGAACAGCTCACGGGTCTGCTGCACGCCGAGCCAGTGGTCCTGGTCCGGAGCCTTCCAGTAGGCGTAGGCGGGCGAGATCTGCATGTTGTCCACGCCGAGCTCGTCGTTGAGGTAGTCGAGCACGTCGATGACGTCCTGGGGCGAGTCGTTGCTGAAGAACGTCGTGTTCGTCATCACCCGGAAGCCGGCCGCCTGCGCCTGCTTGATCGCGGCGACAGCCTGGTCGAACACGCCGCTCTTGCAGACCGACTGGTCGTGCCGATCCCGCAGCCCGTCGATGTGCACCATCCACGAGAAGTCGCGGTGCGGGGTGAACCGGTGCAGGTGCTTCGGCATCAGGACCGCGTTGGTGCAGAGGAACACGATGCGCTTGCGGGCGAGCAGCTGGCGCACGATCTCGTCGACCTCGGGGTGCATCAGCGGCTCGCCGCCGGCGATCGACACCATCGGCGCGCCGCACTCCTCGACGGCCGCGACCGCCTGCTCGACCGGCATCCGCTTCTTCAGCAGTGCCGCGGGCTGCTGGATCTTGCCGCAGCCTGCGCACTTGAGGTTGCACGCGAACAGCGGCTCCAGCTCCAGCAGGAGCGGGAACTTCTCCCGCCGGGCCAGCTTCTGCTTGACCAGGTATGTCCCGAGCCGAACCGACTGGCGAACGGGCATGGCCACTCAGACCACCTCCTGGGCGGGTTTGCAAGGGGACGCCGACGTCGCCCACTCCTCGAGGGCGGGGACGGCGCGGCGCAGGGTGCGCAGGGCGGCGAGCCCGCGGCGGACCGTTCCCGGTCTCGCCAGGGGCTCGCTCGGGGTGTCGACCACCGCACGGACGACGGCGAGCGGGCGCCCGGGTGCCGCGGCGGCAAGGCGGTACGTCTCCATGTCGACGGCCAGGGCGCCGCTTGCCGCGAGCCGGCGACGCGCGTCGCCGCGCACGACCCGCGGGCTGGTCAGGACGGCGCCGACTCGTGCGGGCAGGCCGATCGCGTGCAGCGACGCGGCGAGCGGGACCGCACCCCGGATCTCGATCGGCGGCCCAGCGTGCACACCGTCCTCGTCGGCGAGCAGCAAGGAGTCG
>JBKHWX010000191.1:0-5267 GCA_046566325.1 Actinomycetes bacterium
CGGCTCCCGCACGGTCCGTCTCCACGAGCAGGTAGGTCGCCGCGCCGTCCAGCGCTCGAACAAGCGGCATCAGGTGCGGTATCTGGCCGTAGTACCCGCTGTCGCGCACGGGACGCCGCGGAACCACGCGGTCCAGCAGCACGCCGTCCACGCCGACCACCAGGCTCCGACCCTGCTCGCCCGCCCTGCCGGTCTGCTGCAGCACCGTCTGCTCGAGGTCGTCCAGCACCTCGGCCTGCGCACCCTGCTCCTGCAGCGACCGCCGGACCGCCTGCCACCGCAGCTCGACTTCGTGCGCCGCGTCCGCCGTCTCCCGCGAGACGTCGATGTGCACGCTGGTGAACGGCCCCTGGCCGTTGACCACGGGCTGCAACCAGGTCAGGTCCATCAGTCCTCCTTCGGGCAAGAGCGGCCGGGCAGGCCGGCGCGGCCCCCGACGCCGCAGCTGCGGTCACGCCACGTCCTGGACGACGGAGGTCCGGTGAGCACGGCGACCCAACCTAACGCGGTGGAACGCCCGCTGCCTTTCGGCACGCCCGCTCGCCTACCGTGGCCGGCATGACGACGAACAGCGCGGACGGCGCGCACGGGCGGGCCCAGAACGTCTCGTTCCCCGGCGGGGACGGCGAGGCGTACGGCTACCTGGAGCTGCCGCCGTCCGGGCGGGGACCGGGACTCGTGGTCGTGCAGGAGTGGTGGGGGCTGACCGACCACATCGCCGACCTCGTGCGCCGGTTCGCGGCGGAAGGCTTCGTCGCGCTCGCGCCCGACCTGTACGGCGGCCGGACGACGCACGACCCCGAGGAGGCCAGGCGCCTGCTCCGTCAGCTCCCTGTCGACCGGGCCGCCCGGGACCTGGCCGGCGCCGTGGACCTCCTCCTCGGCCACGACGCCGTGACGTCGCCCGCCGTCGGCGCCGTCGGCTTCTGCATGGGCGGCGGCTTCGCCCTCGCGCTTGCCGCGCAGCAGGGCGAACGCGTCGGGGGCGTCGTCCCGTTCTACGGGTTGCCGCCCGCCGACACGGGCTACGGGCACCTGCGCGCACAGGTGCAGGGGCACTACGCCGAGAAGGACCGGTCCATCTCCAGGGACGACGTCGCTGCCATGACGACGAAGGTCCGGCAGCAGGCGGAGATCGACGCGGAGATCTTCTGGTACCCGGCGGGGCACGCCTTCGTGAACGACCAGCGCCCGTCCTACGACCCCGACAGCGCGCGGCTGGCGTGGTCGCGGGCGGTCGCGTTCCTCAGGCGGTCGCTCGGCCGCTGAGGACGACGTCCTGCGCGAGCCGGTCCAGCGTCACGCCGAGCGGCGCGTCGAGGCGGACGGTCGCCTGCTCGTCGCCGCGCGTCGGGCCCTGGTTCACGATCGCGACCGGGGTGCCCAGCTGGGCAGCGCGGCGGACGAACCGGTAGCCGGACATGACGGTCAGCGAGGAGCCGAGGACGACGAGGGCACGGCAGGCCTCGACGAGGGCGTAGCAGCGCTCGACCCGGGACTTCGGCACGTTCTCGCCGAAGAAGACGACGTCCGGCTTCAGCACTCCGTCGCCGCAGCTGCGGCAGGAGACGACCTCGAAGCCGGCTACGACGTCTTCGGGCAGGTCGACGTCACCGTCGGGATGCACCGTGCGCACCTCTGCCATCGCTGCCTCGAAGCCCGGGTTGGCCGCGGTGAGCCGGCGTTCCATCTGTTCCCTGGAGCTGAGATGCCCGCACGTCAGGCAGACCACGCGGTCGAGGCAGCCGTGCAGGTCGATCACCCCTCGCGCCCCCGCCGCCTGGTGCAGGCGGTCGACGTTCTGGGTGATGACGCCGTGCACGAGGCCGGCGTCCTGCAGGATCGCCACGCCTCGGTGCCCGGCGTTCGGCCGGGCACTGCGGATGAGGCCCCAGCCGAGATGGCTCCTCGCCCAGTAGCGCTGCCGGCCCGCCGCGCTCCGCACGAACTCCTGGTAGGTCATCGGCGAGCTCCGGCGGCGCACGCCCATCGGCCCCCGGTAGTCCGGGATGCCGGACTCGGTCGAGATGCCGGCGCCGGAGAGGACGACCACGCCGCCGCGGCCGACCATGTCCGCGAGCGCGTCGAGCTCCGTCCCCGATCCGGACCCGGCGGTCGGTACAGCAGAGTGCACGGAGGTCACTGTAAGTCCTGCGTCGTCGACCCAGGAGGAGATGACGTATTCGTCAGGTCTACCTGGCCGGACTCTGCCATCTGCCTGACAGGCGAGGAGGAGGGCGACAGGATGGCGGGACGTCTCATGACGAACAGGGACAAGGGGGACTGGCGTGGACGCTCGGGGGACGTGGTCACTGGTACCGCGACGCAGGGGGCAGGAGGAGCGGTCTCTTCCGTCGAGCCGACCAGCCGGGCTGGGTGGTGGGGGCGAACCGGGGACCGGCCCCGGCCTCGGTCGGCCGCCGAGGCAGCGCTCGGCGTCACCGTCGAGCGCGTCGGCGCGAAGCTCGTTCGCCCGGGCCCACCACCCGTGGTACCGCAGACGGTGGCTGCTGGTCGTCGTCGCGTTCGGCCTCGGGCTGGTTCTGGGCGCCGCGACGGCACCGGGCGCGGCGGAGTCTCGGCAGTCGGCGAAGAGGGCCGACGAGCAGCTGCGGGAGGCCCATCAACGCGTGCAGCGAGCAGAGGCAGCGGCGACGGCGAGCCGGCAGGCCCAGGGCGCGGCCGAGCAGCGCGCCGCGGCCGCCGAGAAGCGCGCCCAGGACGCCGAGGCAGCGAACGCCGGTCTGCAGGAGCAGGCGGCGACGGCCGAGAAGCGGGCCCAGGAGGCCGAGGCTGCGACGGTGACCCTGCAGCAGCAGGTCGCCGCGGCTGAGCAGCGGGCGGCCACGGCGGAGGCGGCGGCTGCCGGGGCACGCGCCCGCGTCGATGCCGGAGGTTCCGCGCGCTCAGGAGGAACCGCGAAGGCACCTGCGGTACCCGCGCCGGCGGCACCCCGCGCCGCCCGCTACGCGAACTGCTCGGAGGTGAGGGCAGCCGGGGCAGCCCCCATCCGTCCCGGAGACGCAGGGTGGGACCCGAAGTTCGACCGGGACAAGGACGGCGTGGGCTGCGAGTGATCGCGGGGCCACGCCGAC
The DNA here is from genome assembly GCA_046566325.1 of Actinomycetes bacterium. Taxonomy (GTDB): domain Bacteria; phylum Actinomycetota; class Actinomycetes; order Actinomycetales; family BWSM-131; genus BWSM-131. The sequence goes on from JBKHWX010000191.1 coordinate 3,096, forward strand.
AGCATGTCGTCCGGGAGGACGTAGCACAGCGGGCTGAGTACTTCGGCGGGGTGGGGCTGCGGCAGCGCGGCGTGACCGGGCGACGGCGGAGCCTCTCGGGGGTGGCGGCGGAGCCGCCTCAGAAGTCGCCGCCGAGGTCACCGAAGTCCCCGAAGTCACCCCCGCCCCCGAAGTCACCCGAGGCGTAGTCGCCGCCGTAGTCGCCTCCGGCGTCCCCGCTGCTCCCGTCCCCGGCGTCTCCGGCGTCTCCGGCGGCGTAGTCCTGGCCTCCGCCCATGTCACCGACGTCCGGCCCGAAGAGCTCCTGCGCGATCGCGGTCCCGATGAACGCTCCCGCGACCGAGCCGAGCAGGCTGCCGCCGATCACACCACCCAGGCCGATCCCGCCGCGGCCGACGCCGCCCGGCCCGAAACCGGCGCCGCCGAAGCTTCGCTCCAGGGTGCCGGGGTGCCGCATCTCGGCACGGGTGGCCATGCGCGCCAGCGAACGGGGGTCGTCGCTCGTGGTCCGCTCCCCCGGCGGCGTCTGCTCGCTGAGGCTGCGCAGCACCTCCTGGCGCTGCGACGGGGTCAGCGTGGCGAATGCCTCCTCGTGCGCTCGCTCGATCTGGTCCGGCGGGGCCGTCCGCAGCAGGTAGCGGTACCGCTCGACCGCGCGTGCGTCGTCCGACTGAGGAGTGCTCGGCGGCGGCGCACCGGCCCATCCGGGCGGAGGAGGCTGCGGCTCCTGCGCTCCCGCCCAGCCCTGCTCGGACGACCCGTACCTGTTCTCTTCCCGCCCTCGGCCGAACAGCCGGTCCAGAAAACCCATGACGTCCTCACTCTCCGGTCAGGCCGCGGCGCTCCAGCAGCGGCTCCACCCGCGGCGGTCGGCCACGGACCGCGGCGAACGCCTCGAGAGGATCGACACTGCCACCCCGGGAAAGGAGCTTCTCGCGGAACGCGTCGCCGTTCTCGCGCCGCATCCCTCCGTTCTCCTTGAACCACTCGACGGTGTCCGCGTCGAGCACCTCGCTCCAGATGTAGCTGTAGTAGCCGGCGTCGTAGCCGTACGCGAAGACGTGCGAGAAGTAGGGGCTGCGGTACCTGGGCGGCACTGTGGCAAGCGCGAGGCCCAGGCGCTGCAGTGCGGCGCGTTCGAAGTCCTCCACGCCGCCGGCCGGGACCTGCGCCTCGTCCCCGGCGAGCCGGTGTCACTCCTGGTCGAGCAGGGCAGCGCCCAGGTACTCGGTCGTGGAGAACCCCTGGCCGTAGCTGCGGGACTCGATGAGCCGGTCGGCGACCTCCTGGGGCAGCGCCTCCCCGGTCTCGTGGTGACGTGCGTAGCTGGCCAGCACCTCGGGCCACCACGCCCACATCTCGTTGACCTGGGACGGGTACTCCACGAAGTCCCGTGGCACGTTCGTCATCGTGAGCCGGGGGTAGGTCACGTCGGAGAACAGGCCGTGCAAGGCGTGTCCGAACTCGTGGAAGGCCGTCGTGACCTCGTCGCTGGTCAGCAGCGCGGGCTCGCCGTCCGCCGGGAGCGGGACGTTCAGGTTCACGACCACCACGGGACGACGGCCGAGAAGCGTCGACTGCTTTCCGAACGAGCTCATCCACGCGCCGCCGCGCTTGGAGTCCCGCGTGAACCAGTCGGCGAGGAAGAGCCCGAGCGAGGAGCCGTCGGCGTCGTGCACCTCGAACACCCGCACCTGCGGGTGGTACCGGGGCAGGTCGTCCCGCTCCGTGAACGTCACGCCGTACAGCTGCCCGGCGGCGAAGAACACGCCGTCGCGCAGCACCCGGTCGATCTCGAAGTACGGCCGCAGCGCCGCGTCGTCCACCTCGAACCGCTCCGCCTTGACCTTCTCGGCGTAGTAGGCCCAGTCCCACGGCTGGAGAGGTCCTTCCTCGCCGTCCGCGAGCAGCGCGCGCTCGAGGTCGGCCGCCTCCCGCTGGGCGTTCGCCACGGCAGGGGCGACCAGGCGGCCGAGCATGTCCGAGATCGCGCCGACCGAGGCCGCCGTCTCGTCCTCGGCGACGTACGCGGCGTGGTGCTCGTAGCCGAGCAGCTTCGCCCGCTCCGCGCGCAGCGCCACGATCCGGGCGAGGGTCTCGCGGGTGTCGTGCTCGTTGCCGCGTGCACCGCGCCTGACGGACGCCTCGTGCACCCGCCGGCGCAGCTCCCGG
>JBKHWX010000192.1:0-6286 GCA_046566325.1 Actinomycetes bacterium
GCGAAGATGTCGGCGAAGGCGTCCCAGGCGCGGACGACGAGGAACAGCGTGCCCGCTGCCGCAGCCGGGATGCCAACGACGTCGGTGTAGTAGATCAGCAGGAACATCGACGCCATGGAGAAGGCCAGGTTGCAGGCCGCGTCACCGGAGGCGTAGCCAAGGAACTGCGGCAGCCGGAGCCGCGGTGCCGTCTGGGACGGAGGGCTGGCCGGGGCCGGGGTACCGGGAGCCGTGGTACCCGAGGCGGAGGCTCGGGAGACGGTGGCAGTGGTCATGGCGATCCTTCGCGCGAGGCCGCTCGGCGGCCAGGGGTGGGACGGCGCTGCTCCCGTGGAGTGGAGCGAGGCGCCGCTGGCGGTCAGGTGGTGCTCTGGAGGCCTCACCAGGGCTGTGGTTCTCCGGCTGGTGGACCGTGCGTGGATCAATTGAGCCGCGTACCCCTACGTCGCGACAAGCGGTTGCCATCTGTTGTCGTGGCCCGCGTCGTCGCCTCCGCCGTCGTTACCCCTGCCGTCGTTCCGCCACGGCATCCGTGGACCGCCCCTCGGGGCCGGTCGCGAGCCACGCCAGCGCCGCCCGCACGCGTCGGTTGCTGTCGTCGTCCGGAGCGAGCCCGAGCTTGGCGAAGATCGAGCGGAGGTGCGCCTCGACGGTCCGCTCGGAGAGGAAGAGCGAGGCAGCGATCGCGCCGTTGCTCTGGCCGCGGGCCAGCTCCCGGAGCACGTCCAGCTCCCGGCCGCTCAGCGTCGAGAGGGGTGTGCGTCGGGCTGCGAGGCCGTGGTCGACCACCTCGCGGTCGATCACGGTCTGCCCTGAGCCCACGGCGCGGACGGCGTCCACGAAGCCTGCGACGTCGAGCACCCTGTCCTTGAGGAGGTAGCCGAACCCGCGCGGCTGTCGGGCGGCGAGCTCGAGCGCGAGCTGCGGGTCGACGGTGTGCGACAGGACGAGGACACCCATCTGCGGGAAGCGCTCGCGGAGCAGCAGCGTCGCCCTCGCGCCCTCGTCCGTGAAGCTCGGCGGCATGCGCACGTCGACGATCGCGGCGTCCGGGTGCAGCGACGCCACGGACTCGACGAGGGCGCCGGCGTCCCCGACGCAGCCGACCACGTCGAGGCCGTGGGCGGCCAGGGCGCGGGCGATGCCGTCGCGGAGCAGGACCAGGTCCTCGGCGATCACGACGCGCACGGGAGCAGCACCTCCACGAGCGTGCCGTGCGGCCGGGCGTCGCTCACGACGAGGCGGCCGCCGACCGCGTGGACGCGCTCCTGCAGGCCGCGCAGACCGGTGCCGAGCCGGGGGTCGACGCCGCCGATGCCGTCGTCCCGGACCGTGACGACCAGCTCGTCGCCGAGGGCGACGCTGACGCTCACCCGCTGCGCCGCCCCGTGCTTCACGGTGTTGGTGAGGGCTTCGGCGATCACGAAGTACGCGGTCTCGGCGACGGGGTCCGGCACGTCGACGTGCGGGATGTCGACGTCGACCGGCAGCGGCACCCGCCGGACGAGGTCGCCGACAGCGGCGGCGAGGCCCTGCTCGGCCAGGCGCGAGGAGATGGTCCCGGTGGAGAGCTCGCGCAGCTCGGCGACGACCTCGTGGATCCCCGCGACCGTCTGCCCCAGGAGGTCGCGCGCGACGGGGTCGGCGGACTCGTCGCGGGCCAGGCTCAGGCCGAGGCCGAGTGACACGAGACGCCCCTGGACGCCGTCGTGGAGGTCCCGCTCGATCCGCCGGCGCGCCTCCTGGGTGGCGGCGTCCGCGCGCCGGCGCTCGGCCAGGGCGACGTCTGCCTGCTCTCGCACCTCTGCCTCGAGGAGAGCTCGCTCGACGAGGGGCCGGGCCAGCGACGCGAGGGCGCGGGTGCCGACGAAGCGCGAACGGTGGGTCAGGGCGCCGATCGTCCGGCCCACCTCGTCCTCGATGGTCAGGACCGCCTCGTCGTCGACCGTCCCGGTCCCCGACGCTGGAGGCTCGGCCGGCGACCCGTCGGCCGTCGTCCAGCGCCGGGCCGAGCGCCGCAGCAGCAGCCGGGCGTCGGGGCTCGCGAGCGCCTCGCGCAAGGCGTGCTCGGCGACGGACGCCGCGGACGCCCCCTGCGCGACCGCCGCGCCGGCAGCGGCGGAGAAGGCCCACCGCGGGTCGGACCTGCTCGCGCACCAGCGCACGAGCAGCCGAAACGGGACAACCGTGACGACGAAGACCAGCATCGTGGCGACGGCGCCGTGGATCGGCCCGCTGCCCCACCAGCCGCCGAGCACCGCGGAGGCCTGGAAGACGGCGAGCAGGTAGCAGGACCACATCAGTCCCCGCACGATCGTCGGCACCGTCGTGGTCGGCACGTGGGACATGCTCGTCGCGTCGCGCACGGTCAGGGTGAGCCAGGCCAGGGTGGCCGGTCCGGCGGCGGCGAACCCCGCCGCGAGCGCGCTCAGCTCGATGCTTTCCTCACCGCCGGCCCAGACCATGGCCGCGAGCACGCCGCAGAGCAGGACGACCAGCGGAGGCAGCAGGGCGGCGACAGCCAGCCGGACGTGCAGGCGCCGGCGCACCCCCTGCGTCCGCGCGACGGCCAGCCAGAGACCGGCCGGCAGGGCGAGCGTCGACACCATCCACGCCGCCACAACCGCGTTCGTCGCGGCCTGCGCTCCTGCGGACCTTGCGATCTCCGCCGGCAGGAGCGTCGGGACGTCCGCCAGGGCGGGCGGGTCCATCGGTGGTGGGAAGAGCAGGCCGGCCAGGATCACGGCTCCCGCGGCGCCCAGCAGGGCAACGCGGGCGCGCCGTCCGAACGGACGCCCGATGCAGCTCTCCCCGGCGGCGAGCACGGACGCCTGCAACAGGGCGAGCACCGCCGTCCAGCCGACCGCGACGACGAGGGCTGCGGCCGCCAGCAGGTGGCGGCCGCTGTCGCCGTGGGTCGGCAGCCAGACCGTCGCGGACGACGCGAGCGCGTAGACCGTCGTCGCGACGGCGCACGCCAGGGCCCATCGGGCCAGGCGGCGCTCCCCGCGAGCGGCGTTCCCCCAGGCGATCCCGGCCGTGGCGGCGACGGCGAGGGGCATCGTGACCGTCCAGGCCAGCGTGCCGCTGAAGGAGCTGCGCGCCGCCGGCTCGTCCCACGAGGCGACACCCATCGCCTCAGCTGCCGCGACCGCGCCCGCCAGCGCCACCCCGACGACGCCCCACCGGAGGGCCCCCGACTCTCGCATCGCGTCATGCTGGCCGAACCGCCGAGGCCGGGCAAGGGAGGTCACGCCCGCCTGCGCAGCCCGAGCGACATCAGGGCACACACCGCGAGGGAGACGACGACGAGCAGGACGTAGAAGGGGCGGTTCTCCGGCGCGGAGTACCAGTCACCCGGCCCCATCGGGACCCACATCGTCAGTGCCTCGAGCGCACGCAGGGCGATGACCGTGACGAGGGCCCACTGCACCGACTTCCAGGCCGGCACGACGAGGATGAGGGTGGGCAGGCCGATCCCGAAGAGCAGCGCGGCGATGACGGGAGAAACGGGCTCACCGGACTGGACGCCGAGGAGCGCCGACCCTCCGTTGATCGTGTTCATCGTCGCCATGAGCATGGTGAGCACGACGCCTGTGCGTGACAGCGCAAGTCGCCACGTCGGGATCCGGAGTGGACGCGGTGTCGCGGCGATGGTGCTGCTGGTCATGACGTGCTCCTTCCGCCGATGTGCTGCGGAGCACGCTATGGACCCCGCAGCTGGTACGGAGCACGCTATGGACGCTGCACCCTCCGCCACATCGGCGTCAGCACCGAATCTCGCTGCCTCTGAACCGGTTTCCGGTCGTCAGGCCGGCCTGCGCAGCAGGGCCACGAACATCGCGTCCGTCCCGTGCAGGTGTGGCCAGAGCTGCGCGCTGCGGCCGGTGGGGCCGGAAGGGGGAAGAGCCGCAGTCCCGAGGTCGGGGATCGTCTTGCCGGCTGCCTGCTCGAGCGCGTCGACGGCGTCGAGCACGTGGACGTCGTCCCGGCGGCGGGCGAGGTCCGTCACGACGGCGATCGTCTCGGCCGGGTGCGGGGAGCACGTCACGTAGGCGACGAGGCCTCCGGGGCGGACGGCGTCCAGCGCGGACGAGAGCAGCGCTCTCTGGAGCGGGGCGAGCGAGGCGAGGTCGGAGGGCTGCCGTCGCCACCTCGCCTCTGGGCGGCGGCGCAGAGCACCGAGGCCGGTGCAGGGCACGTCGACCAGAACGCGGTCGTACGAGCCCGGCTCCTCCTGCCCGACCTCGCGGCCATCGGTCACCTGGACCTCGTGGGACCCGGGGACGGGCGCGAGCGCCTGCCGGACCAGCTCCGCCCGGTGGGGGGACACCTCCACGGCGGTCAGGGACACGTCGTGCTCGGCGGCCACCGCGGCGAGCAGGGCCGCCTTGCCGCCGGGGCCGGCGCAGAGGTCGAGCCAGCGGGCGTCGCGACCGTCGAGAGGGGCCGCGGCGAGCGCCAGTGCCGCGAGCTGGCTCCCCTCGTCCTGCACGCGGGCACGTCCGACCCGGACGACGTGCAGACCGGCAGGCTCCCCCGCCGCCAGCACGGCTGCCATCGGCGACCACCGGCCGGGCTGGACGTCGCCGCCCGCGCTCGTCACGTCGTCCAGGGTGGAAAGGCCCGGCAGCAGCGCGAGGGCGACGCGCGGCGGTGTGTTGTCCGCGGCAAGCAGGGCGTCGATCTCGTCGACGGGACGCCCGTGGGCCACGAGGGACTCCCGGAACGCCCGGACGATCCACTCGGGGTGGCTGGTGGCTACCGCCAGGTGCGCGACGAGGTTCTCGTCGCGGGGCGGCGCGACCCGGTACACCCAGGCGTCGGGGTCGTGCTCGGCGACACGACGCAGCACGGCGTTGGCGAACCCGCCGGCCCCTTGGCCGGCGACCGACCGGACGAGCGCCACCGTCTGGTCGACCGCGGCGTGCTGGGGGACGCGGGTGGCGAGCAGCTGGTGGGTGCCCATGCGCAGGGCGTCGAGGACGGGAGGGTCCACCTCGGCGAGAGGCCGGTCCAGGCACGCCGCCAGGATCGCGTCGTAGAGCCCGCGCCCGCGCAGCGTGCCGTAGGTGATCTCGGTTGCGAGGCCCGCGTCGCGCCCGCTCAGCCGGGCGCGCCGGAGGGCCGGTGGAAGGACGAGGTTGGCGTAGGCGTCCTGCTCCGAGACGGCGCGCAGCACGTCGAACGCGACGCGGCGAGCGGGGTCGGTCGCCCGCGCCCTCTGGGAAGGCGCCTGGAGCGAACGGCGTCGAGGCCCCGGCCGCTGCTGGTTGCGGCCAGCCCCACGGGGGCGCCCGCGGCCGTCGGAAGGACCGGTCATCGCAGGTCCATCGAGGGGCTAGATCCCGTGATCAACACTCCCGCATTGCGTTGATCATGCAATCCCGCCCCTAGTACCGCATCCCTCGGAGGGCGTGGAAGTGGTTGCCAGCCCCGGGCCCACGCCTCAGGACGGGAAGGTGGCGGGATTGCATGATCACGGGGGGATGGGGGCAGCCACGCTCGGAACCGGGAAGGTGGCGGGATTGCTCCCCCGCAAGCGGGTGGTACCCCCAGATCAACGGGGGGGTGCGTGGGCAGCCACGCTCGGAACCGGGAAGGTGGCGGGATCGCTCCCCCGCAAGCGGGTGGTACCCCCAGATCAACGCGGGGTGGGGTTGGGTTGATCATGCAATCCCGCCACCTTGCACGACGGGGAGCGCGTCCGCGTCGAAGCGCTCGCCCGGCTCGGGGCGCACCCCTCGCGCCCAGTCCGCTGCCGGCATCGCTGTGCGGCCGGAGGGCTGGACCTCGCCGAGCAGGACCGGCTGCGAACCGGTGCCGACCCGCACCCCTGCCTTGTCCGCGAGCAGCTCCCCCGGGGTGAGCGCGCCACGCTCCGACGCGGAGCCGACGTCCGCCAGCGGCCGCAGCTTGACCCGGTCGCCGCGCCACGTCGTCCATGCCCCGGGTGCCGGGGTGCAGGCGCGGATGCGGCGGTCGACGGCCAGGGCGGGGACCGACCAGTCGACCCGCGCATCGTCGGTGGTCAGCTTCGGTGCCAGGCTCACGCCGTCCTGGGGCTGCGGCTGCGGGACGAGCGTGCCCGCCTCGATGCCGTCGAGGGTGGCCACGAGCAGCTGCGCGCCCGCGTACGCGAGTCGTTCCAGCAGGTCGCCGGCGGTGTCGCGCGGACGGACCGTCTCCGTCAGCGTCCCGTAGACCGGCCCGGTGTCCAGACCCTCCTCCAGCGCGAACGTCGTCGCGCCGGTCACCTCGTCGCCCGCCATGATCGCGTGCTGGA
>JBKHWX010000193.1:0-10767 GCA_046566325.1 Actinomycetes bacterium
GCGTCGTTGACGCCGTCCCCGACCATCGCCACGACGTACCCCTCGGCCTGCAGGGCTCTGACCGCCTCGAGCTTCTGCTCGGGCAGCAGCCCGGCCTGGACCTCCGTGACGCCCGTGTCGCGCCCGACAGCGGCGGCGACCCTGGCGTCGTCCCCGGTGAGCATGACCACGCGCTCGACGCCGGAGGCCCGCAGCGCCGCGACCATGTCGGCCGCGTCGGGGCGCAGCTCGTCGGCGACGGCCAGCACGCCGAGGACCCGGTCGTCCAGCGCGACGACCATCGGGGTCCGTCCGCCGCTCGCGAGCCGGTCGACCTCGGCGCCCGCCGCGTGGAGGGCGGCGTCGTCGAGCCCCAGCTCGGCGAGCATCGGCAGCGTCCCGACGGCGACGCGGCGGCCGCCGCTTCGGGTCTCGACGCCCTTGCCGACGTGCGGGACGACGTCGTCCGGCACGGGCGGGTTGGGGAGACCGGCCTCGCGGGCCGCGTCCAGGACGGGCCGGGCGAGCGGGTGCTCCGAACCGGCCTCCGCGACAGCCGCCCAGGCGAGCAGCTCACGCTCACTGGTGCCCCCGACGGGCACGAGGTCGGTGAGTCTCGGGCGGCCCAGGGTGAGCGTGCCGGTCTTGTCCAGCGCGACGGCCGAGACCTTCGCGGCGGTCTCCAGGTGCTCGCCGCCCTTGATGAGGATGCCGTGCCGGGCCGCGCGCCCGATCCCAGCCACGATCGATACCGGCATGGAGATCACGAGCGCGCCGGGGCAGCCGATGACCAGCAGAGTCAGGGCGAGCTCGACGTCCGAGGCGAGCACTCCCGCCACGAGTGCGAGGACGATGACGCCGGGTGTGTACCAGCGTGAGAAGCGGTCCAGAAACCGCTGGGCGCGGGCCTTCTCCTCCTGCGCCTGCTCGACCCGGTGAATCACGCGGGCGAGGGTGGTGTCCGCCCCGATCCCCGTGGTGCGGACCGTGAGGAACCCGCCCTGGCTCACCGTGCCCGCGTAGACCTGCGCGCCCGCGGACTTCTCGACCGGGATGGACTCGCCGGTGATGCTGCTCTCGTCGACGGCTCCCTGGCCGTCGACCACCTCACCGTCGACCGGCACCTTGGCACCGTTCTTGACGAGCACGGTCTCGCCGACCTCGACCCGCTCGGCCGGCACCTCCACCTGCTCGCCGTTCCGGACGACGACCGCGACGGAGGGCGCGAGGTCGAGCAGCTGCTGAAGCGCGCGCCGGGTCCGTCCGAGCGTCGCCTGCTCGAGGGCGCCGCCGACCGCGAAGAGGAAGGTCACCGCGGCGGCCTCCCAGTACTCGCCGATGACGACCGCACCGGTCGCGGCGATCGTGACCAGCAGCTCGATCCCGACCGTTCGCGTCTGCAACGCACGCACGGCGCGGACGGCGATCCGGCTGCCCGCGACGACTGCTGCCACCACCATCAGCGCGCGGCCGACCGTCACCGCCCCGAGCAGCCACTCGGCCACCAGGCCGGCGGGGATGAGGACACCGCTGGCCACCGAGGTGGCCCAGCGGTGGTGCGCCAGCCGGCGCAGCATGTCAAACACCGTTCTGTCCCTTCTCGTTGTCGTCCTCGCCCATCTGAACTCCGTCAGAACGCCGACGGCGCGGCCCGGTAGCCGGCCTTCGCGACCGCGGCGACGAGGACATCGACGGGAGCCACTTCGGGGTCGTGCTCGACCACGATCCGCCCGGTCGTGAAGTGCACCTTCGCCGCGCTGACCCCGGGTGTCCGGTGCAGCTGCTTCTCGATCTTGCGGACGCACGACGGGCAGCTGAACTCGTTGCTGCGCAACGTTGTCTTCGTCGTCTTGTCGTTCGTGACGGTGCTCATGACCATCTCCTTCGTCGTGGAGCCCGGCTCTCGAGCTCACGACCGAAGGTACGGATTTCCGCGCTATCGGACGATGACGCACGTCAAGTAACCGCAAACACGTGCCGCTGGGCACTGGGCGGTTACCGGTGAGGCGGTGAGGCGCCCCGAGAGCGCAGCTCTCGTCGAGCGCGGAACACGCGGAGCGCGAGACGATGCGCTCCGAACCGTCCGGCGACTACTCCTCCAGCGAGCTCGGGTCGGCGGGCACGTCGACGGCGTGCTGACGGAGCGCCTCGATAGGCACGATCTGCAGAACGGCCTCGTTGGTGGACGCGAGCACCACCGGGGCGGCAGCGCCGTCGTTGTAGGCGCGGGCCCAGTTCCGCGCCGTCACGCACCACCGGTCGCCGGGCACGAGCCCCGGGAACCGGTACTCGGGTATCGGAGTGACGAGGTCGTTGCCGATGCTCCGCTGATGGGCCAGGAACTCCGCCGTGACGACGGCGCAGATCGTGTGGCTGCCGACGTCCTCGGGCCCCGTGCTGCAGCAACCGTCGCGGTAGAACCCCGTCATCGGGTCGGTGCCGCATGGCTCCAGGTCTCCGCCGAGGACGTTGCGCTCGCTCACGCGGCCATCATGGCCGAGGACGTGCGTGCGGGGTGACGGGCCTCCTGCGACCGCCCTACGAGCCGGAGCCGACGAGGCCCGACTCGTACGCCATCACCACCGCCTGCACGCGGTCACGCAACCCCAGCTTGGCGAGAACGTTGCTCACGTGCGTCTTGACCGTCGTCTCGCTGACGACGAGCTGACGGGCGATCTCGGCGTTCGACAGGCCGCGGGCCACCAGCAGCAGCACCTCGCGCTCGCGCGAGGTCAGCTGCTCGAGCGCTGTCGGCTCGCGCACCGGTTCAGCCGCCGGCAGGTGCTGGGAGAACCGGTCCAGCAGCCGTCGCGTGACGCTCGGCGCGACGATCGCCTCTCCCCGGTGGACGACGCGGACTGCCTCGACGAGGTCGTCCGCGGGTACGTCCTTGAGCAGGAACCCGGACGCCCCCGCACGCAGCGCCTCGACCACGTACTCGTCGTGGTCGAACGTCGTGAGGACCAGGACCTTCGGCACCGGACCCTTCGCCGTCAGCCGACGGGTCGCCTCGATGCCGTCCATGTTTGGCATCCGGATGTCCATCAGGACGACGTCCGGCTGCAAGGCCTGTACCTGCGTCAGGGCGACCGCGCCGTCCGACGCCTCGCCGACGACCTCCAGGTCGGGCTCGGACCCGAGCACCAGCGCGAAGCCCCTGCGCAGCAGCGGCTGGTCGTCCACGAGAAGCACCTTGACCACGCGGTACAGCCTCTCAGCCACGCGAGGCGGTCGGGACGACCGCCTCGACGACGAAGCCGCCGCCGCGACGGGGGCCGGCACGCAGCGACCCCCCGTACGACTCCACCCGCTGCGCCAGGGACAGCATTCCGATGCCGGTTCCTGGAGCAGACTCTCCCGCCCGCCAGCTCGGCTGCCCCCGGCCGTCGTCGGTCACGGTGACTTCGACGGCGTCGGCGCGACGTACCAGGCGGACGACGACACGCGCCCGGCCTGCATGCTTCTCCGCGTTCTGCAGCGCCTCCTCGACCACCCTGTAGACGGTGAGGCCCGGGCCGCCGTCCACGGTGCTGTCGAGCCCCGACCGCTCGAGCCGGACGTCGAGACCGGCGCGCCGCGCGTCGTCCACGAGGGACTCGACCTGGTCGATCCCGGGCTGAGGCCGGGTGTCCACGGGCTCCTCAGGGTCGCCGAGCAGCCCCAGGACCCGCCCGACCTCCTGCACGGCAGAGCGCCCGAGCATCTCGACGTCGGCGAGCAGACGGTCCGCCGCGTCGGGGTCGCGGGTCAGCATCCTGCGGGCTGCCGTCGCCTGGACGGTCATCGCCATCACGTTGTGCCCCAGGAGGTCCTGCATCTCGCGGGCGACGGCACCGCGGGCCTCGACCAGCGCGGCGCGGGCACGAAGCTCCTGCGCGCTGACGAGGGCGGCGTTGCGTTCCTCGAGCCCGCGGACGTACTGACGCCTGCTCCTCGACCACGCACCAGCACCCCAGAAGAGGGCGGCTGCGAGCAGGTTGACCGCCACGTCCGTGGCCCCGACGCCCGGCACCGGCGCCAGCACCAGCGTCGAGCCGATCACCAGAAGTGCGCCCACCCCCACCGGCAGGCTCGTGCGCCGCGCTGTGAGCGCCGCCACCGAGTAGAGGCAGAACAGTGCTCCGATCCCGCCGTTCGTCTGCGGGTAGCCCAGCGCGAACGTCGCGAGAGACGCGGCGAGGGTGACGACGAACGCCGCGACGGGTACCCGCGACCGGACGACGACAGGCAGCCCGCTGAGCAGCACGAGGACGACGCCGAGCAGGTCCACCTCGCGAGGCGCCGAGGCCGTAGTTTCGGCGCCGAGGGACACCAGACCGAGCAGCGTGACGAACCCGGCGAGGACGACGTCGATGACCACGGGCGGGCGCATCAGCCAGCCGCGCAGTCGATCCGAGCGCGACGGGGCGCCGGAGGCCGTTTCGCGGACCTCCCGTGCGGTCGTCGTGCTGCTCATGGGAGAACCGTAGGCGGACGGGACATATGGGTACCTCCTCCTCGAGGAGGAAAAGCGGTCTGCTCCGAACGAAGGAGGACCGAAAAGGGGTTCGGATATCCTGGTGCTGTGATGCACAGCGTGTCCGAGGTGCCGTCGCAGCGGAGGCCGCAGACCGGCCTTCCCGCGACGAGTCGCGACGTGCTGCGCTCTCTCGGCCTCGACGTCCTCGTCGACATCATCGAGAAGAGCTCCTACGGCGTCTGCGTCACCGGCGACGACCACTCCTGGGTCTACCTCAACCCCGCTGGCGCAGAGCTGATCGGGAAGCCGTTCTCGGAGCTCGTCGGAACCGACTACCTCCTGTCTTTCCCGCCCCACGAACGTGAGGCGTTGTTGGCGCTGGAAGGCGAGCAGCGTGAGGGCGACACGGCCTTCTACACGAACACGGTCGTCCGTGAGGACGGCACCGAGCGTGAGATGACGTGGTCAGGAACGGTGGTGGACACCCACCTGGGTCAGGTTGCACCGGCGATCTTCCACGACACGAGCGGCATCCGCCGCGCGAAGCGGGAGGCCGACGCGCTGGCGACAGCCGCGGCACGGTTGGCGTCCGGCGGCGAGACACGCGCCGTCCTGCATGCCCTGGCGGAGGCCGCTGTCGCGACGACCCGCGCGCTCACGTGCGTCGTTCTCGTTGCCACAGACGCGGTCTCGGGCGACGGGTCAGGTCCGTTGACCGTCATGGGCCATAGCGACGGTGTCGACGGCTCGACGAGAGCCAGCGCGCTCGACGCCGAGCTCGACCTGGTCGACGTCCGGCTGAGTGACCTGCCCGGGGGTGCGCTCCTCACGGGACGACGTCCTGTGCTGCTCGCCGACTACCGGCGCCGCCTGCTGGCCTCGCCGTCCACGGCCCCCCTCGCATCTCTGCTCAGCGACGAGCACTGGCGGGCCTCGGCACTGCTGCCGCTGCAGATCGACGGTCGCGTCGTGGGGTGCCTGGTCGCTCTGATGCCGGCCGTCGTGCGGTCACCAAGCGAGGAGGAGACGGAGTTCTGGGCGTCGCTCGCCGACCAGGCCATTGCGGCGCTGACGAAGGAGCGGCTGCGCGTCCAGGCAGAGGCTGCGGCGACGGCGTCCGAGCGGCTGCGTATCGGACGGGACCTGCACGACTCCGTGAGCCACGCCCTGTTCGCGCTGAGGCAGCGAGCGGAGCTGATCGAGCGTGCGCTCGACAGCGGCAACGAGACACTGCTCCGGGCCGCAGCCGCTGGGCTGAAGGACGTCTCGCAGGAGGCGATCACCGACATGCGAGCGCTGCTCGCAGAGCTGCGGCCGACGTCCGGCGCGACCGGCGACCTGGCCGATGCCCTGCGCGGGCTGGCCGAGCAGGTCCAGGGCCGCCACGGCCTGGCGGTGGAGCTCTGCGTCGACGCCTCGGCGGCGGACAGAGCGGCCGCACTGGGGGACGACGTCCGCGACCACCTGCTGCGGGTTGCCGGCGAGGCGGTGCACAACACGGTCAAGCACGCGGCCGCCGAGCACGTGACGGTCTCGCTGGCCCTCGGCGAGGGCCGGCTCCTGCTCTCGGTCCGCGACGACGGCCGCGGGCTCGGTGCCGCGGGCGGCTCGGGGCACGGGCTCCGGACGATGCGTGAGCGTATGGAGCTGTGCGGCGGAACGCTCCTCGTGAGGGACGTCACCGGGGGCGGCACGGAGGTCGTCGCCGGGGTGCCGGTCGACGCAGCCTGATTCCGGCCGTCGAGGACCCCTGGACACCAGCCGAGCGCGCTGGAGATAGTCGTGCTGGAGGTAGTCCCCCGGGGGCCGGGCACGGGCTGGAGCGAGGAGGCCGTGATGGGCGTTGCGCACGGAAGAAGTGGGCAGTTGACGAAGGGCACCTCACGGCGCTGTGCCGGGCGCCGGGACGTCCGCGGCCACCCCACGGTGCTGCCTCCGACTGCGGCACCCGCGGTCGCCATCGGGGCGTTCGCGACCGGTGTCCGCCCTATGGGGGTCGCGTCCGTGCTCGCCCTGGCGTCGTTCGCCAACGCGTTCGCGCTCGTCGCGCTGTGGCGGGTCGCGATCAAGCACCTGCAGATCGAGCGCCTGCGCATCCGCGAGGCGGAGATCGGCGACCTCACCGTCCGGCGTCTGAAGGTCGTCGAGCAGGATAAGTAGAGCGCTCCTGCCCGTAGGGACTCGCTGTCAGGCGACGAGCCGCGCGACCTCACCGACCGCACGGAGGAACTCGTGGAGGTCCGCCTCCCCCTCCGTGGGTACGAGGACGACGGCCTGGGCGCCGGTGGCCGACGACACCACCATCGGCCGGACCATCGCTTTCCGCACCGGCGACACCGCGATCGCCGAGGCCGTACACGGCTGAGTGCCGGTTCCCGGCTTCATGCCCGGGCATCGCAAAGGTCGGGGTTCACGCAGGACGCAGGCTCCCGAGCCGGGTGTGGACGGCGGGAGCTGAGTGCACGAGCGGCTCGCCGGCCGGCGCGGGAAGGCCCACCCAGCGCAACGGCGCGGTGAGCTTGCCGGTGACCGTCGCTGCGTGCAGGGGCCATGGCTCGTGCTCGACGGGCGTGCGCCAGAGCACCCGCGCCCGCCGGTGGTACGCCGACCAGCGGCCGGTGAGGCTGTCGACCAGCGGCGTCCGCTCTGCCTCGTCCAGGTCTCGTCCGACCTCCACGACCGCACTGAACCAGTCGTCGGCGCGGGGACGGCGCCAGCTCGGCGTGCCGAAGCGGTAGGTCCAGCGGGTACCCTCCACGGAGACTGCCGAGTGGGAGCGCACGTACGGCAGCCCGATGCTGCGCAGGGCGGCGATGAACGTGAGCCGGGGGACCACCATCCCGAGGAACCAGATGCCGTCGTGTCCGTCCCGGGCGCGCACGTAGGCCCGCACGTTGAGCTCCGGGAACGCGTCCCACCCCGGGGGCGGTAGCAGGGCCGGTGGACGCACCCGCGCCATCCGGAACGGGATGACGCCCACGCACGTGAGCCCGTCCCACTCCTGCACCGTGAGCTCGTCGGGCACCAGCCGCTGCACCGCTTCGACCTCGTACGGCCAGTGCAGGAAGGTCACGAACTCCCAGTCCTGGAAGTTCACCGGGTAGCGCACCGACTGGTCCGGCCTGCGTCCACTCATCGGCGATGGGTCGTTCGTGCTGCTGCTCGAGAACTCGGCACTGTCGACCGGGAGGCACCGCCAGCGGGTGTTGCAGCGGTGTGCTCTCGGCGCTCCCGCTCCCGCACGGGCTCAGGATAGAGGGAGGCCTGCGTAGCCTGACATGCATCTCGACATCGGGGGAATGACATGGAGATTCTTCTCGGCCTCGTTGCGGTCGGCGCTCTCGTCTGGGGGCTGGTTCGAAGGAGGCGACGCACAGCCCGAGAACCGGGACCTCAGCGACCGCTGGACTTTCCTGTTACAGGACCACGGCGCAACCGCCGTGACCGACAGGTCGAGAGACCCGAACGGATCCCGGTTGTTCCTCATGCCCTCTTCGGGACGCCGACGCGTCTGGGAGCTCAGGGACGCCTCTCGGTGGTCGGTGAGTTCTACCGGCAGGACGCACTCGAGCTTTTCGTGTCCGGACGGGAAGTCGGCGAAGCCGGGACCTGGGAGGAAGCGCTACAGGCAGAGGCCGCACTCGTACCCGAGCCTGAGAACCCCCACGACCGTAACGCGGTTCGCGTCGACCTCAGCACGCCATCGGGTTGGGTACACGTCGGCTACATTTCCCGTGACCATGCCCGGGCTTATCAGAAGCCTCTCTCGGGGATGGTCGCCGAGGGGCTGCTGCCGGTCGCCGAGGCGCGGGTTTGTCGGAACAGCAGGGGCGGCCTCGCCGTGTACCTGCACCTCTCGGACCCCGATGCATGCGTACTGGCGAACCGCTCGCCGGAGGGCGCTCAGATCCTCCAGGCGGACCGGCCGTGCGCAGTGACCGGCGAGAACAGGCACCAGGACGTGCTCGAGGCCCTCGGGCAGCGCGCTAGCGAAACCGGCCCTACGAACGTCTGGGCTTCGCTGCACCCGTCGACCGTGCCGTCGGGCAAGTACAAGGGGGAGCCGACGCTCGAGGTGCGGGTGGAGGGGGACCGAGTCGGCTACCTCTCGGCGGCGCGGGCACAACCGTTCCTTCAGGACGCACGCACGGAGGTCCTGGCATGTCAGGCGGTCATCTACCGAGGCACCAGGAATGTCGAGGTGCAGGTATGGCTGCCGCGGGCGACGTAGCGCCGCCTCACCAGCTGTAGTCGAGGAACTTCCCGTCGAGCGTGATGACCACGCGGTCCCCGGCTGGGTCCTGCCGGCGCGCGATGTCGACCTTGAAGTTGATGGCGCTCATGATGCCGTCGCCGAACTCCTCGTGGATGAGCTCCTTCAGCGCCGGGCCGTAGACGTCGATCGCCTCGTACAGCCGGTAGATCGTGGGGTCGGTCGGGATCTGCTGGCTGCCTGACCCCCGGTACGGCGGCATCTGCAGGGCCTGCACCACGTCCTCCTCGAGCCCGAGGAGCTTGCCTACCGTGGCCGCGTCCTCGCGTGCCATCGGGTGCTGCCCGAGCAGTGCGGCGACCGTCCAGACGAGCGGTTTGCCGATCGCGTCTGCGATGTCGGCCCACGACCTGCCCGACTCGAACCGGGCCTGACGCACGATCTCGGCAGCGTCGGTCTTCGTCACCACTGTTGCGTCCTCCGTACGTGTCATCGCTTCCGGTGTTGCCAACGTCCGTGGCCATGGTCCGTGACACGAGCGGATACGTCCAGGCCGTCATCCCGACAGCTCTTGTTCGTCAGAGGCAACCGGGACGACGACAGGGGCGCCCCGGTCGGGACGCCCCTGTCTCGTACTTCCCTGTCTCGTACTTCCCTGTCTCGTACTGCCACCGGTCAAGTGGTGGCGATGGCCTCCAGCACCGGCATCCGCGCCGCTCGGCGCGCCGGCCAGACGGCGGCCAGCACTCCGACCACGCCGGCGATGACGACCAGCCCGGCGAGCCGCACGCCCGGGACCGCCAGCTCCTCGATGCCCTGGGTCTTCATCACCGAGACCAGGCTGATGCCGAACGTGAGCCCGAGCCCGAGACCGAGGACGGCGCCGAACAGTGCGATCAGCACCGCCTCCAGCCGCACGGCCCGCTTGAGCTGGCGCCTCGACATCCCCACGGCCCGGAGCAGGCCGACCTCGCGGGTCCGCTCCATCACCGACAGGGCGAGGGTGTCGACGATGCCCAGCACCGCGATGAGCACGGAGAGCACGAGCATCGCGTTGATGAGCAGAAGGATCTGCCCGACGGACGCCTGCTGCTCCTGCGTGAACTCGGCGCGGTCCTTGACGGTCACCACCGGGTAGTCGGCGAGCACCTTCTCTGCCGAGGCACGCACCTCGTCGGCGTCCGCGCCGTCCGCCAGCCGCAGGAAGACCCAGCGGTCCAGCTTCTCCCCACCGAGGCGGTCGAGGTCGGCGAGGGGCATGACGATCGGTCCGGTCGCCGGGTTGCTGTTGAACGTGCCAGCCAGCGGCAGGGCCAGCTCGGTGCCGTCCACACCGACGGCCTGGACGACGTTCCCCACATGCCAGCCGCGCGACTTCGCCGTCGCGGTGTCCACGAGCAGGCCACCGGTCATCCGGCCGTCCACGACGTCGAGCTGCATGCCGTCGGCCAGGGTCGCCTCGTCGGCCGCCATGAAGGTGGCGACCTTGCCGTCCAGCTGCGCCGCCCCGAGCCGCGACTCGCCCACCGACTTGACGCCGTCCACCGACCGCATCTCCTCGGCGATCGCGGCCGTGAAGGGCTGCCCGACCGAGGTCGACACGATGAAGTCGGCGTTCAGCGTCTCGTCCACCGTGCTGCCGATCGACGCGTTGGCGGAGGCGCCGATGATGCTGAACGCGGTGACCAGGGTGGCACCCACCATCAGGGCCGACGCGGTGGCCGCCGTCCGGCGGGGGTTGCGCAGCGCGTTGTCACGGGCCAGCTTTCCGGCCGGCCCTGACAGGCGCGGCAGCACCGCGCCCACCAGCCGGACGAACGGTCGGGCCAGCACCGGGCTGAGCACGATCGCCGCGACGAGCAGGGCGAGCGATCCGACCCCGACGAGCGAGGCCGACGTCCCTGCGTCGTCCGCCACGTCGAGGCCACCGGCCACGAGGCCCGCGACGCCGACGGCCGCGAGCACCGCTCCGGCGACTGCGCGCACCTTCAGCGACCGCTCCGGCATCGCCTGGTCGTCCCGCAGCGCCGCGACAGGCGCGACCCTCGCGGCGCGACGAGCCGGCCGGTAGGCCGCGAACAGCGTGACGAGGACGCCGACGACGTAGGCGGCGACG
>JBKHWX010000194.1:0-5901 GCA_046566325.1 Actinomycetes bacterium
ACCGTCCGCAACGCCGCCGAGCAGGTGCGGGGCCTGTACGGACGGGACGTGACGATCTTCCCGCCGCAGGTGCTGGACGCCGGCGACACGTTCTTCTCCACCGAGGTGGCGGTCGACGAGCAGCACCCGGGCCGTCGCTACGTCGGCGTCAGCACCACGGGCGTGCGCCTGACCACCGCCGAGATCCGCGTCGCCGAGGTGCTGATGGCGGGGGCGCAGCTGCTGCTCGACCGGTCGGCCGTCGCTGCAGCCGAAGGCGCCGTCCCGGACGCCGACCCCTACCTCACGCTGGTCGCCTACTTCAACGCCACGCGGGAGCTCGCGGGCATGGCGCGGTACATGGGCGACGACGTCCAGACCGCTCTGGCGAAGGGCCGCCCCTGGTCGCTGCTGCCGCGGCGAACCGGCACGAGCTACGGAGTCCTGAACGCCGCCGAGCTGACCTCGCGCGTCTCGAGCGCCGACATCACGACGACCCTCGACCAGATGGCGGTGCCGTTCGACGCCGCCTTCGACTCCCGGACGGCGAAGCAGGGCCGGCAGGCACGTCGCGAGGCCGGAGCGGCTCTGCCCAAGCGCGACGTCAACCCCTACGACGCCGTGCTGGCGACGTCGATGCTGCAGGTCGGAGTCGACGTCACCAGGCTGGGGCTGATGCTGCTGGTCGGGCAGCCGAAGAACACGGCGGAGTACATCCAGGCCTCGTCGCGCGTCGGCCGTGACCCCGCGCGGCCCGGGCTCGTCGTCGCCCTCGGCAACTGGGCGCGGCCCCGCGACCTGGCGCACTACGAGCAGTTCCGGCACTACCACGAGACGTTCTACTCCCAGGTGGAGGCGCTGTCGGTCACCCCGTTCTCGGTGACGTCTCTCGAACGCGGGCTGGACGGCGTCCTCGTCAGCGCCGCCCGCGTGCTGCAGGCCGGACGCACCGACGGCCTCTCGCCGGAGCGAGGCGCCGGCCGGGTCGACGCCGAGCGGGACGCCCTGCTCGCGATCATCGACGCCCTGGTCGACCGCATCCGGCGAGCGGCGCACGGGGACGACGACGCCGCCGACCGCGCACGGCAGCGGCTGCGCAACCGGCTCGACCAGTGGGCCAAGCGACGAACACAGGTCGGGGCCCACAGCAAGGCTCTCGTCTACGAACGCGTGACGAAGCCCGAGGACTTCGAACCCCTGATGCTCAGCGCGGAGGCCGCCGACGGCGTGGCAGCAACGGGCTACCGGCCGCCGTTCGTCGTCCCGAACTCGATGCGCGAGGTACAGCCGGAGATCAACCTGCTCGTCAGCCCCGTTAAGGATCGGCTGTTCGCGGCCGAGCCACCCGGAGCGCCGAAGTGGGACATGCCGGTCGACGTGGAGGACGAGTGATGACCACGGACGCAACCACGACCACGGACTCCGGGCCCGTCGGCCTGGTCCACGACGACGAGAACGTCCTCGACCCGCTCGGCGACGCGGACCGGGAGGCCGAAGCCGGGGCGAAGCGCAACTTCGCGAAGGTCGGCTCGGGCCGGCCGTCGTCCCTGCTCTACACGTACGGGCCGGGCGCGATCATGGACCTGCCCCAGTTCACGGTCATGCCCGCGGGGCTCGACGACTGGGACCGGATCTGGAGCCGGCGGGACGGCGTCCCCGAGATCTACGCGCCTCGGCTGCGGGGCGTCGTCCGCAAGCTGCTGCGGTCACGGGACCTGCAGCTGCGACCGTTCCCGCACCAGCCCAAGAAGACGAGCATGTCCCGGGAGGGCGACGACCTCGGCGTGCCGGCCCGCGTGTTCCCGCAGTGGCTGCGCTGCACCGGCTGCGACCTGCTCGGCCCCCTGCCGAAGTTCGACTACCGCAACCGGCACCCCTACCGCACGGACGAGGCGTGCTTCGAGCACGAGCGGTGCTTCGGGCGAGGCGGTGACCGCGCCGGCGGCAGAGCTTCGGCCAGGGGGAGCGCGTCAGGCGGCCGCGGCGCCCAGCGGCGCACCGCCGTCCCCGCTCGCTACCTCCTGGCGTGCGCGAAGGGCCACCTCGACGAGTTCCCGTACGACCTGTGGGTCCATCGCGGCGGCCGGTGCCCGCAGGCAGAGTTCCCTGCGCTGAAGATGTTCGACCGGACGGCGGTCAAGGGCGCCGCTGCCATCGTCCGTTGCGCCTCGTGCGGGCAACAGCGCGGGATGAACGAGGCCCAGGGCGAGGCAGGGCGGGAGAAGCTGCCGAAGTGCCGCGGACGTCACCCGCACCTGGACGCCTTCGAACCCGGGGGCTGTGGCGCCGACAGTCGCCTCATACTGGTCGGGGCCTCGAACCTCTGGTTCGCAGCCATCTCCTCGATCATCGTCATGCCCGAGAGCGCAGAGGAGAAGGAGGACGAGCTCGCGGACCGTGTGCGGCTCGCGCTCGGCGACAAGCTCGCCAAGTACCGGGACGACCTCGGCGTCGCGCGCGACCTGCTCGACGCCAAGGGTGTTGACGTCACGGAGGTGGACGACGAGCAGCTGGGCCGGACGCTGGACGTCGCTGCTGCGCCCCCGCCGTCCGACGAGGAGCACGAGGAGTGGATTCGCCGCTGGGACCCGGTCGAGCTGCTCGTGCCCGAGTGGCGGTACCTGCAGAAGGACCCGCTGGGCCAGCGGCACGAGGACCCCAAGAGCGGCCTGACGCTGTCGCGGCGCCAGCGCGGGCCGGAGCTGCCGGGCGAGATCAGGCGCGTGCTCGCCGTCGAGCGGCTGCGCAAGGTCAACGCGCTGGTGGGGTTCACACGCATCGACGACATGGACCGGGTCGGCGACCTGCTGGGGCGGCTCGCGCCCCTGACCCGAAGGCCGAAGCCCGACTGGACGGTGGCGACCGAGGACCGCGGTGAGGGAGTCTTCCTCCAGCTCGACGAGGAGGCGGTGGCCGCCTGGGAGGCGCGGGTGGACGCTTCGGCCATCTGGCGCGCCCACGAGCTCGCCCACCGGCGCAACTTCGAGCGCAGGTTCTCCGAGACCGCGGAGCAGGTCGACGCCGACACGCGGCTGAAGCCGCCTCGGTACTGGCTCGTCCACACCCTCGCGCACGTACTGATCCGCGAGATGGCGATGACGTGCGGCTACTCGGCGGCGAGCCTCTCCGAGCGGCTGTACGCCTGGGAGAAGGCAGAGGGGCGCGACCCGGCCGCGGGGCTGCTGATCTGCACGACAGCGTCGGACAGCGACGGCACGCTCGGAGGGCTGGTCGACCTCAGCCGCCCGGAGCGGCTCGAGCGGGTCGTGACCAGCGCCCTTTACCGCGCGACGCGGTGCTCGTCCGACCCGGTGTGCGCGATGCGGACGCCCAAGGCCCCGGAGGACTTCCTGCACGGCGCGGCGTGCCACTGCTGCGTGATGGCGTCGGAGACCTCGTGCGAGCGGGCCAACCGCTTTCTGGACCGCCGGTTCCTCGTCGACCTCCCCGGGAGCGACCTTGGGTTCTTCGGGCGCGCGAGCGGCTGAGGGGTCGCCCGGTCGGGTGTCGGCCGAGGACGGTTCGGCCGCGCGCCGCCTGGGCGCGCTGCTCACGGGCACCGAGGCGAAGGAGGTCGCCGACCGGCTGGACGACGGGGACACGCTGACCGCGGCATTGCGCGCCCTGTCGGCCGCGCGGCGGATCGAGGCACGGCGGCTGCTCGTCGCCGCAGGCTTGGCCGACGTTGCGACTCGCCGGCAGGCGGTCGCCGTCCTGCGTGGCATCGAGGGCGCGCGGTCCGCGGCTACGTCGCTCGACCCGTGGTGGACGATGCCGGGTCACCTCGCACGCGGGGGTCCGCTGACCGGCTCGGTCAAGCACCTCGTCGACGGCGCCCGGTTTTCCGTCATCTGCTCGACGTTCAACTTCCAGCGGACCTCGCAGCTCTGGCACGCCTTGCGGCGTGCGGCGGAGCGGCCGGAGGTGGCCGTGCGGGTGTACCTCGACACGCGGGCGGCCGACAGCGGGCCCCTGTCAGGCTCGCCGACGACGACGGAGGTCGCCCAGCATCTTTACCCCGGGGTGGTGCTGCGTACGCGGCGGGTGGCCGGCGGGGACGGTTTCGCCATCAGCTCAGAGCTCGATGGCACCTATGTGCGCAACCACGCGAAGTTCCTCGCCGTCGACCACCGGTTCCTGCTGATCACCAGCGCCAACTTCTCGTGGAGTGCGGAGCACGGCAACGTCGAGCTCGGCGTCCTCATCGATGACGTCGCCCTCACCGAAAGCGTCGAGCGGGAGATGGCGCAAGCCGAGCAGTCTGCCTTTGAACGCGTGTCAGGGACTTGAGCATGGGTCGGGACACGCGTCCCTCGCATGAAGGGCATCGCGGGGAAGGTTGTACAGCACTCCAAGCCGTACCCGTAGAGCAGGCTCAAGAGATCGTCATGGGGACAGCTCAGCCCATCGGACTTGAGCCGGCGGAGCACTGCAGCTACTGGCCGGGGTTCACGCTGTGAACACCGCTTACAGGAACGGCTTGGAGGTCACATGAAGCGAACCATCATCGCCCTAGCGGCGTTGATCATGTTCGGCGCCCCGCTCGTCCAGCCGGCAGGCGCGCAGGCCGCTGTGCGACCGACAGGTGGGACCCTGAGCTGCTGCAGGTAGTAGGCACGGAGGTCACTACACGGTTCTGACGAGCAGCGACTCTGCGATCTCGTCGACGTCATCCACGCGGCCGGTAGCGACCGCCAGTACGAGTTCGAACGCTTCGTCGTCCGACACACTCGCTACGTGACCGTTAAGATCCAGGAAGGTCTCGCAGGCCAGCCAGGGCAGACGCTTGTTGCCGTCCACGAGGGCGTGGTTACGCGCAATTGAGTGCAGCAGCGCGGCTGCCTTCTGGGCCAGCCCCGGGTAGGCCTCTTCGCCGAAAAGGGACGTCTGGGGCCGATGCGCAGCCGAGTCCAATAATCCAAGGTCGCGGACCGGTCCCAAACCCTCCTGTTCGGCCAGCTCGATGAGATCGTGAAGGCTGAGGTATTCAGTCACGCGTCGGCAAGACGGTCAAGCAGCGCTCGCCTCCTGGCAGCGACTCGTTGAGCGCTTTCCTTGACCCGGGCGGCGTGCCCCTCTCGCTCCAACTTCTCGAGCACGGCCATCCGCAAGACCGCCTGCTTGGACACTCCGTGTCGGGTGGCCAGCTCGCAGAGGGCGCGGTCCATCTCTTCGTCAGGACGTACTGTCATGGCCATGCCTTGACGATACCAGACTGGTACCACCGTCTCTGGTCTGATGAGTACGCAACCTGCTCAGTGTCCGATCGTGAGCAGGGAGGAGCAGGAGTGAGACGTCACCCCACCGGACTGACCCTCGAACAGGCTTAGAGCCGAAGGCCATCCGCCCTGCTGAGGAGACGGTCGAGCTCGTCGTACACCCGGCGCTACTGGCGGCGCTCGTGGTCTGGCTG
Organism: Actinomycetes bacterium; assembly: GCA_046566325.1. Taxonomy (GTDB): domain Bacteria; phylum Actinomycetota; class Actinomycetes; order Actinomycetales; family BWSM-131; genus BWSM-131. The sequence continues at coordinate 5,393 of JBKHWX010000194.1, forward strand.
GATCGGCGCACCGTGTCACAGAGAGGCTCACCCGGACTGGTCACTTCCACGCCGACACGCCCGGCGTGTCTTGCCGGAACTGACCACTCTGCTGGTCGGCGGTGATCGCTGCTCCCGTTGAGCCGCAAGCATGGCAACGTCGGGCTGGGGCGTCCTGGCCGACAACATGCCGCTGACCGAGAGCGTCCGGCTGGACACGACTCCGGCCGAGGACGTCGTGTTCGAGCGCGTCCACGACCGGTGAGTCGTCTCGCTGAGCCGCCTCTTTACGATGCTCCCGTGGCTGCACCGGTGGCGACGGCGACAGCCGCACCAGAGGCTGGGACCCCACCGCCGGTCGGCGGTGAGGCCGGCCTTCGCAGGCACCTGGTCGGCCCTGCGCCGTCCGGGGGGCTGTGGGGCTGGCTCGGGCCGCTGCTGGTCGCCGTCCTCGGGGGTGTGCTGCGGTTCTGGCACCTCGACCGGCCGCACAAGCTCGTGTTCGACGAGACGTACTACGTCAAGCAGGC
>JBKHWX010000195.1:0-21409 GCA_046566325.1 Actinomycetes bacterium
GACCTCCGAAGCCCTCTGCTGGACGGCGCCACGGAGTACCTGGTCTGGCAGACGATCGTCGGGACGTGGCCGCTCTCCGGACAGAGCACGGCGGCCCCGATCAGTGGCGACCGGCTCGTGGAGTACCTCCGGAAGGCCACGCGCGAGGCCAAGGTGCACACCACCTGGACCAACCCGGACACGGAGTACGAGAACGCGGTAGAGGGCTTCGCGGTCGGCGTGCTGGAGCGCGAGGACGTGTGCGCTGCCATCGGCTCGTTCGTGCAGCACGTGCGTCCCGCAACCCGCGTCACCGTGCTCGGGCAGAAGCTCGTGCAGCTCACGATGCCCGGCGTCCCCGACACCTACCAGGGGACCGAGCTCGTGAACCAGTACCTGGTGGACCCGGACAACCGCCGTCCGGTCGACTACGCCGTCCGCTCCGCGCGGCTGGAGAGGCTGGACGGCGGCGCACGGCCGCAGGATGTGGACGACGAGAAGCTGCTCGTCACGTCACGCGCGCTGCGGCTGCGGCGCGAGCGGCCGGAGGTCTTCGTCGGCGAGGGAGCCACCTACTCCGCGCTGCCGACGTCCAGCGGCCACGCCGTCGCGTTCGCCCGTGGTGACGCTCGGGGACCGTCAATCGTGACGCTGGCCACGCGCCTGCTCGTCACGCTGCAACGGCTCGGTGGCTGGGACGACCACACGGTGACCCTGCCGGAGGGCCCCTGGCACGACGTGCTGAGCGGACGACGCGTGGACGGCCGCGCCGTCCGGCTGGCCGACGTGCTCGCGGACCTGCCGGTCGCGTTGCTCGTCCGCACCTGAGTCAGGTCGCCAGCAGTCGCTCGCGCTGCTCGTCGACGTCGAAGTGCGCCGGCGGCCACTGCGGGTCCATCTGCTCGAGGGCGTCGCGAAGCAGGGCGTAGACGGCCCAGCGCGCGTACCACTTATGGCCCGCGGGGACGACGAACCAGGGCGCCTCGGGCGCGTTGCAGCGGGTCAGCGCCTCCTGGTAGGCCGCCTGGTAGTCCTCCCAGCGCGCCCGTTCCTCGAGGTCGCCCGGGTCGTACTTCCAGTACTTGTCCGGCCGGTCGAGCCGCGCGAGCAGGCGTTTCCTCTGCTCGCCCGGCGAGATGTGCAGCATCACCTTGAGCAGCGTCGTCCCCTTGGCCACGACCTCCTGCTCGAACCGGTTGATGGCCCCGTAGCGCCGCTTCCAGACCGCGGGCTCGACGGTGCGGTGGACGCGGGCGACGAGGACGTCCTCGTAGTGGGAACGGTCGAAGACGCCGATCTGCCCGGGCCGCGGCAACGCCTTGCGGATGCGCCAGAGGAACGGGTGGGAGCGTTCCTCCGCCGTGGGCGGCTTGAACGCCGTCATGTCGACGCCCTGGGGGTCGACGGCGCCGATCACGTGCCGCATGACGCCGCCCTTGCCGGAGGTGTCCATCCCCTGGAGAAGGAGGAGCACGCAGCGACGCCCTCCGCCGCGCCCCTCGGCGAACAGGCGCTCCTGAAGGTCGGAGAGCGGCTCGGCGCCGTCCGCGAGCGCCTGCTTGCCGGCGGCCTTGCCACGGAAGAAGCCGGGCGTGGACGACGCGTCGACGTCCTCGAGCCGGAACCCCTCGTGGACCTGGAGCAGCTCTCGCAGAGCCCGGGCATCCACGCAGACGGCGCCGCTCGAGGCCCCGCCCCTGTCACCGTCGGCGCGCTGCCTATGAGCCCTCTTCGGCTTGCCGGCCATCGGCTCTTCCTCTCCCCCCGGAGGCCGCCCCGGGGAGGTGCAGCATCTCGCCACCGGGCTCGCGGTACAACGTCCGTATGCAGCACGACGACCAGCACACGCCAGAGGCGGATCCGACCGAAGAGCACGACCCGACCAGCGAGCACGTCGAGGTCCGCTCTCAGCTCCTACCCGAGGAACGCGCCGTCGGCAGCGACGACCCGGAGGCGCAAGCCGAGGCGGTGCTGGAGGAGTCGGCCGAGCGCACCGAGCACCCCGACCCGGACGCGAGCAGCCAGTCGGGCCGCCGCAGGTCCGAGGAGACCCTGTGACCGACCCTCATCCCCGGTGGGACGTGGGGCTCCAGAGCCAGGGGTCCCGCAGGTCGTAGTACGTCGGGCTCTCGACGAGCGACCGCATCTCCTCGAACACCGCCCGGGAGGCGTCCGGCCGGTGCCTGCGCTCCCCGTGCCGTGCCTCCTCCTCGGTCGTGAAGTACATGACCTGCGTGAACTGTCCGTCCTCGCGAAGGCCGACGAGCCCGCCGAGCACGTCCGGCCGCGCCGACCTGAGCTGCTCCTCGTTCTGCCGGTAGAGCTCCCGGGCGCGGGCGAAGTCCCGGGAGCGCCCCTCGATCACCTGCACGAACCCCGCGTCGTCCGAGCCGCCCGGCCCCATCACCTCGACCTCGGGGCAGTCGTGGAAGGTGACGTCGCCGGAGAACAGCTCCGACGTCGCCTCCCACCACTCCCCCTGCTCGGGACGGTCGCTGTTGCGACGGGCGGCGTCTCCCGAGTCGAAGCGTGCGACCCCCAGGAAGGTGCCGTCGTCCGTCAGGCCCGCTGTGGTTCCCAGCCACCCTTCGGCGGCGGGCGAGAGCTCCTCGACCCAGCGGTGGAGGGCGTGGTGCACCGCCGCCGCGTCGCGAACGTGCGTCCGGATCAGCTGGAGGAACATGCGCGTCTCAGCCCACGGACAGGGCGGGGGCGCTCACGAGGGTCTGGGCCTCCTGCGGTGACGGCTCCGCACGAGGCTCGGGCACGAGGGTGTCGGGCAGCTGGGTCGTCATGTCGCTCTGCTCGGGCCTCGAGTAGTCCTGCCACCGGCACTCGTACAGGTCCCAGTAACGGTTGCACATGCGGCACCTCCAGGCCGGAGCGTCTCCCGGTTGTCCATGGTCCTCCGGAGCGAGCGCCGGCGGAAGCATTTCGCCGCAACCGTCCGCCGACCCGCCTCGCGGCCACCCTTGCCGCTTGGAAGGCTGGTGACATGCACCCGTTCGCCGTCTGGGCGCCGTCCGCCGATCAGGTCAGCCTTCGCCTCCCGGCGAGCGACACCAGCGTTCCGCTCCACCGGGACGACGGCGGCTGGTGGCGCGCGGAGGTCACGCAGGCGGGCCCGGGCACCGACTACGCGTACAGCGTGGACGGCCGGGAGCCGCGGCCGGACCCGCGCTCGGCCTGGCAGCCCGCCGGGGTGCACGGCACCAGCCGGGTGTTCGACGCTTCCGCGTTCGCCTGGAGCGACGACGGCTGGCGCGGGCGCGACGTCCGGGGCGCGCTCTTCTACGAGCTGCACGTCGGCACCTTCACACCGGAGGGCACGCTCGACGCCGCCCAGCAGAGGCTCGACCACCTCGTCGAGCTGGGTGTGGACGTCGTCCAGCTGATGCCCGTCGCGGCCTTTCCGGGCCGGTGGGGCTGGGGCTACGACGGAGTCGCCCTCTACGCGGTGCACGAGCCGTACGGCGGTCCGGCGGCGCTGCAGCGGTTCGTGGACGCCTGCCACCGACGCGGGCTCGCCGTCGCCCTCGACGTCGTCTACAACCACCTCGGTCCCAGCGGCAACTACCTCTCGATGTTCGGGCCATACTTCACGGCCAAGCACGAGACCCCCTGGGGCCAGGCCGTGAACCTGGACGACGAGGGCTGCGAGCAGGTGCGCCGGTACCTCGTCGACAACGCCCTTCGGTGGTTCCGCGACTTCCATCTGGACGCCCTGCGGCTGGACGCCGTCCATGCGCTCGTCGACGACTCCCCGGTGCACCTGCAGGCGCAGCTGTCGACCGAGACGGCCGACCTCGCGAAGGAGCTCGGGCGGCCGCTTGGCCTGGTGGCGGAGTCGGACCTCAACGACCCCCGGATGGTCCGCCCGGTCGACGAGGGCGGCCTCGGGATGACGGCGCAGTGGAGCGACGACTTCCACCACTCGCTGCACTCACTCCTGACGGGCGAGCGGCAGGGCTACTACGTCGACTTCGGCGAGCTCGCCACCTTCGCCCACGCGGAGACCCGCGTGTTCGTCCACGACGGTGGCTTCTCGACGTTCCGCGGCAGCGACTGGGGCGTGCCGGTCGACCCCGAGCGCGACCACGGACACTCGTTCCTGGCGTACGACCAGAACCACGACCAGGTCGGCAACCGCGCGCTCGGGGACCGTCCGACCGCCACGATCAGCTCGGGACTCGCCGCCGTGAGCGCCGCTCTCGTGCTGACCTCGCCCTACACGCCGATGCTCTTCATGGGCGAGGAGTGGGCGGCGTCCACGCCGTGGCAGTTCTTCACCGACCACTCCGAACCCGAGCTCGCCGAGGCGATCCGCGAGGGACGACGCCGCGAGTTCGCCGAGCACGGCTGGTCCGGGGACGAGGTCCCCGACCCGCAGGACCCGTCGACCCGGGACGCGTCCGTGCTGCGCTGGGACGAGGTCGACGACCCCCGTCACGCCAGGATGCTCGGCTGGTATCGGCAGCTGGTCGCGTTGCGCCGCACCGAGGGGGACCTGCGCGACGACCGGCTGGACGGCGTCCACGTGCGGTTCGACGACGAGCGGCGCTGGCTCGTGGTCGAGCGGGGCGGGCTGCGCGTCGCCGTCAACCTCGCCACCAGGGAACAGCTCGTCCCGCTGGGCGCCAGCGGGATCGCCGTCCTGGCTGCGTGGGGCGGCGCGGAGCTCGACGGCACGGACGTCGCCGTCCCCGCCGAGTCGGTGACCGTCGTCCGGGTCGCCTGACGCCTCTGTCAGACCCACGTGCGCTGGGCGCCTACGACGGTCTGACAGCGGGCGTCCGCCAGCCTCTGTCAGACCCACGTGCGCTGGGCGCCTACGACGGTCTGACAGCGGGGCGTCACCCGCCCTCGGCGGCCCTGCGCATCGCCTCGAGGTCCAGCCTCCGCATCTGGAGCATCGCCTTCGTCGCCCGCTCCGCACGCTGCCGGTCGGGGTCGCTCAGCAGCTCGGTCACGCCCTTGGGGATGATCTGCCACGACAGCCCGAAGCGGTCCTTGAGCCAGCCGCACATGGACTCCTCGCCGCCGTCCGTGAGCTTGTCCCAGAAGTCGTCGGCCTCCTCCTGGGTCTCGCAGTGGACCTGGAAGGAGACGGCCTCGCTGAACCGGAACTGCGGGCCGCCGTTCAGGCCCAGGAACTCCTGGCCGTCCAGCTCGAAGGACGCGGTCATCACCGACCCCTCGGGCTGCGGCATGTCCTTCCCGTACCGGGTGACGTCGATGATCCGCGAGTTCTTGAAGATCGAGGTGTAGAACTTCGCGGCGTCCTCGGCCTCGGTGTCGAACCAGAGGCACGGCGTGATCTGGGGCATGGTGCGGATCCTCTCGTCGTTCGGTCAGGGCCTGGCTGACGGCCTGCTGTAGTGACCCCTGGCGGCATCGGAACTCATCGCCGGTACGTCAGCTCCTGAGTGCGTCTCTGCCCTCGCGGGCGAGCGCGGTCAGCCGCGACAGGGCGCGGCGGTACTTCTTCCTGTAGCCGCCCGCGAGCATCTCCGGCGGAAACAGGTCGGCGAGGCCGTCGCCGCCCACCAGCAGGGGCACGTCCCGGTCGTAGATCCGGTCCGCGAGCACGACCAGCCGAAGTGCCACGGCCTGGTCGCGGACGGTCTCGACACCTCGCCAGGCCACGCCGGTCACGCCGTCGAGGAGGGAGCCGTAGCGGCTCGGGTGGACGGTCGCGAGGTGGCGCACCAGGTCGTCGAACTCGTCCAGCGCCGTCCCGGGTCGGTGCAGGGCCGCCGTCACCAGCGCGTCGTCCGGCAGCGGCTCGGGCGGGTCGGGCAGGCCGCGGTGGCGGTAGTCCTCACCGTCGATCCGGACCACCTCGAAGTGCGACGCAACCGCCTGGATCTCCCGCAGGAAGTCCTCCGCGGCGAAGCGGCCCTCGCCGAGCGCCTCGGGCAGGGTGTTGGACGTCGCGGCGAGGCGCGTGCCGCCGTCCACGAGCTCGCGCAGCAGCCGCGCCATCAGGACGGTGTCGCCGGGGTCGTCCAGCTCGAACTCGTCGATGCAGACGAGCCGGGACGCCGACAGGGCCTCGACCGCGTCGCGGAACCCGAGCGCGCCCACGAGGTTGGTGAACTCGACGAAGGTGCCGAACGCCTTCGGGCCGGGGACGGCGCGCCACAGGGACGCGAGCAGGTGGGTCTTGCCGACACCGAACCCTCCGTCCAGGTAGACGCCGGCGGGCTCGCAGGACGGGCCGCGGTTCGACCCGCCGCGCCCGAGCAGCCGACGCCACCCCGAGGAGGTGTCGGACGTTTCAGCGACCGAGGCGGCGAACCTGCGGAGCCGTTCGACGGCGACCGCCTGGCTGGGCTGGTTCGGGTCGGGGTGGTAGGACTCGAACGACACCGAGGCGAAGCGCGGCGGTGGCACCAGGTCGGCCAGCAGCCGGTCGCGGTCGAGGGCAGGGTGGCGGTCGACCAGCCGAACGACCGCACCGTGCGGCTCGCGCTCTGCTGGCACGCGCCGAGCGTAGTGGCGCCGGCGAGGGGGCGGCCGGTGCACGTGCCGCGCGACGAGTGGGAGGATCACCTCATGGCCCTGCCCTACGACGACAGCGACCCCAAGTTTCCCGAGTACGAACACCCCGAGCGTCTCGTCAGCACCGACTGGCTCGCGAAGCACCTCGGCGACGAAGGACTCGTCGTCGTCGAGAGCGACGAGGACGTCCTGCTCTACGAGACCGGCCACATCCCTGGTGCAGTGAAGATCGACTGGCACCTGGACCTCAACGACCCCGTGACCCGCGACTACGTCGACGGCGAGCGCTTCGCCGAGCTCATGTCCTCGAAGGGCATCAGCCGCGACACGACCGTCGTGATCTACGGCGACAAGAGCAACTGGTGGGCCGCCTACGCCCTGTGGGTCTTCACCCTGTTCGGCCACCCCGACGTGCGGCTGCTCGACGGTGGCCGGGCCAAGTGGCAGGCCGAGGGCCGTGAGATGACGACGGAGGTGCCCACGCCGCAGCGCACCGAGTACCCCGTCGGCGAGCGGGACGACGCGGCGATCCGTGCCTTCAAGGACGACGTCCTCACGCACCTCGGCAAGCTGATGATCGACGTCCGGTCGCCCCAGGAGTACACCGGCGAGCGCACGCACATGCCGGACTACCCCGAGGAGGGGGCGCTGCGGGGCGGGCACATCCCGGGCGCGCAGTCCGTGCCCTGGGGCCGGGCCGCCGCGGACGACGGCACCTTCAAGCCGCGCTCCGAGCTCGAGGGGATCTACGAGCAGGAGAAGGGCCTCAGCCCGTCGGACGACGTCATCGCCTACTGCCGCATCGGCGAGCGGTCGAGCCACACGTGGTTCGTGCTCACGCACCTCCTGGGGTTCGACCGTGTCCGCAACTACGACGGGTCGTGGACGGAGTGGGGCAACGCCGTCCGCGTGCCGATCGTCAAGGGCGAGGAGCCGGGGGAGGCCCCGGCAGGCCTGCCCACGAGGTAGGGGTCGGTGATGAGCAGCGACGCGGTGGCGACGTCCGGCAGCGCGACGGCCGGGGGCGCGCCGCTGCCTCCGGCGCTCCAGGAGATCGTGGAGGACTTCCAGGCGCTGACGGTGCCCGACAGGCTGCAGCTGCTGCTGGAGTTCAGCCGGGAGCTGCCGGACCTGCCGTCCCGGTACGCCGACCACCCCGAGCTGCTCGAGCCCGTACCCGAGTGCCAGTCCCCGATCTTCCTCGCCACCGAGGTGGACGGCGGCATGCCCGACTCCGTCGTCCACCTGTACTTCTCGGCCCCGGCGGAGGCACCGACGACCCGCGGGTTCGCAGGGATCCTCCGCGAAGGGCTGGACGGCCTCACCGCGGACGAGGTCCTCGCCGTCCCCGCGGACCTGCCCGAGCGGCTGGCGCTGGGAGAGGCCGTCAGCCTGCTCCGGCTGCGTGGGATGAGCGGGATGCTCGGCAGGATCAAGCGGCAGGTGCGGGCGAGGCTGGCCGCCTGAGCTCGTGCTCCGGCCGGATCCTCGTCAACAGCCCCGTGAGATGTGCCGCGCGGGGGGTATAGACGCGACACCCGACCGAGGAGTGCACCGATGACAGGCGAACACATGACCGGTCAAGTCGAGAGCATCTGGGCTTCGTTGAACAAGAGCTTGCTGGTCACCGGAGCGGCGCTCATCGCTGCGGGAGGGGTGGTTGCCGCGGCCGGGATCGGCTGTTGCACGTACGCCGCTGTCACGGCTGCCCGCGAGTGGTCGCGCAGCCTCCCGACTCCGCCGAACGAGATGGCGCGCCGGAAGCTGAACCAGGCCCGCGCAGCCGGCGGTGCGGCGGCTCAGGCCTGGCGCACGAGCGCGCCGCCGGAGTAGAGGGGGCGGCCGCGTCGGCAGGCGGCGGCGAGATCAGACGACCTCGAACTCGCAGGGCAACCCGGGGGCCCCGGCCATCCGGGCATCCGCGGTGACGAGCGGCACGCCGAGCCGGACGGCAAGGGCGACATAGAGCGCGTCGTAGAAGCTGAGGTTGGCTCGCCACGTCCACGCAAGCGCGGCAAGTGGTCCCGTGTGCGGGTAGCGATGCTCGATGATTACCTGACTCGCACCCATCGCGGCCTCGGCCTCGGAACCGCTGATCCGGCCGGCCAGCTCATGCCGGCGCAGCACGTTGCCCACCTCCGCGTCGATCAGGTGCGGGGCGTGTCCGCGCATTCTCCGTAGCCGCTCCCGAAGCGCATCTGACGTGTCGGTCTTCCCGACCAGTGCCAGCACCAGGGCGGATGCGTCGAGCACGTAGTCGCTTCTCACCTGCGGTCTGCGGCCAGGTCGGCCAGGATCGACTCTCGGGTGGCGCCCGGTGTGTCACTGTCTGCGAGTGCCGACTCCATCTTCGCCAGCGCTTCCTCAGTTGTCGGGCGGGCTGCGAGGTCCACGACGAGGTCGCGCATGTAGGACTGGATCGAGCGACCCGACGCCCGGGCGCGCCTCCGGATCACTTCGTAGGCGTCCTCGGGGATCTCGCGGATCTGGATGGTCGCCATCGCGCTATTTTAGCGCTGTCGCGCAGCTCCGGCCACACGCTCGACGCCCGGGGGATCTTCCGGCCAAACCGAGCGCCTTGCTCACGGGGTTGCCCCTGGAAGGCCGTTTGAGGGGCAACTCCGCGAGCAACGTCGCATTTCACGCTCGTGGCGGCTGTGCAGGCCCCGTGAAGGTGTGCGGGTCTACAGGTGCTCCAGCAGGAACCGGGCCACCTCGCGCTCCCACCGGTCGCAGTCGACGTTCCACTCCTTCGTGTGCCGGGCCTCGTCGAACTCGACGAACGTCACCAGGTCCGGCCGGGCCTCCGCCAGCCGCCTCGAGGGCCCGGACGGCACGAACTCGTCGTCGTCGCTGTGGATGAGGAGGACGGGCAGCGACAGCTCCGCGGCCCGGGTGACCCAGTCCATCCGGCGCAGGTCGACCGGACCGTCGACGCCGACGACGCGGCGCGCCGTCCGGTGCCCGAGCATGGAGAGCCCCAGCCGGCCGATCGGCTGCGGCACGCGGTTGATCTTCGCGTGGTGGTCGAGCACGGCCCGCCAGTCGACCACAGGACCGTCGAGGACCAGCGCCCTGACGCGGTCCGCCGTCCACGACCTCGAGACGTGCTGGAGCACGATCGCCCCGCCCATGGACCACCCCATCAGGACGACGTCCGCGGCGCCTGCTCCGAGCGCGTGCAGGACCGTGGCCTCGACGTCCAGCCACTCGGTGTCGCCCAGGTGGTAGCGGCCCCCGTGCGTCGAGGGGCCCTCGAGGTCGTTGCGGTAGCTCGGCACGAGAACCGGCACGCCGAGCCGGTGCAGCAGGGGGATGGCGCGCAGGCACTCCTCACGGGTGGCGCCTCGCCCGTGCACGAGCACGGCCCAGACGTCTCTTGGGGACGCGTCGTGGTCCGAGCCGCCCGCCGGGGACGCCGGCACGTACCACGTCGGGAGGTCGCCCGCCTCGGAGGTGACGACGAGGTCCTCGTGCTTCAGCCCCAGCGCGGTGGTCGGGTTTCCCGCGAAGAAGTACTGGTTCCACCGGGCCGGCCCGACCGGCAGGCGGCCGTAGTCGACCTGGAGCACCAGGCGGGTGACGGTCCTGGCTTCGACGTCGCGCTCGGCCACGTCGCCCAGCCGCACGTGCCCCGTGCCGCCGCCCGTCCAGAGCCCGTACTTGCCGGGGGCGACGGTGTCGGGCGTCGCGCGCAGCGTCACGGTGCCGGCTCCGACCGACAGCACCTCGACGTCGTCCGGCCTGACCCGCCTCGGGGTCACGACCTGGCGGGCGAAGTACGCCGCGAGGCTCGAGGTGACGGCCCCGGCCGCGAGAGCGGCCGCGCCACCCACGATCGCTCCGCCCAGTGCCGCGCGGGCGACAGGGTGCCTCGTTCTGCTCATGCCGGGACGGGAGCCTGGCCGAGCGGAGCACGTGGACGCCGACAGCGTCCCGGGAGCGTCATGCCGCGATTCTGCCCCGACCCGGTGGCAGGCGGCAGCGCGGGGCGAGGCGTTCGGCAGGATCGGTCCATGGACCTCCCCGTGCAGCCCCCCGTCTCGCCGATGCTCGCGAAGGCCGTGGACTCGGTCCCCCCGCAGGACGCGGTCCCCGGCGGGCTCGTGTACGAGCCGAAGTGGGACGGGTTCCGCTGTATCGCCTTCCGCGACGGCGACGAGGTCGAGCTGGGCTCGAGGGGCGAGAAGATGCTCACCCGCTACTTTCCCGACCTGGTCGAGCAGCTGCGCGACAACCTGCCGCAGCGGTGCGTGGTGGACGGCGAGATCGTCGTCCGCATCGGAGAGCCCGGCGCGGAGCGGCTCGACTGGGACACCCTCGCCCAGCGGATCCACCCGGCCGAGTCCCGCGTGCGCAAGCTGGCGGCGGAGACGCCCGCGTCCTTCGTGGCGTTCGACCTGCTGGCGGTCGGGGACGACTCGCTGATGAGCACCCCGTTCTCGGAACGGAGGACGCGGCTCGAGGAGGGGCTCCGGGACGTGAAGGCTCCCGTGCACCTGACCCGCACCACGGACGACCCGGACGAGGCGACGTCCTGGTTCTCCGAGTTCGAGGGCGCCGGTCTGGACGGCGTCGTGGCAAAGCCGCTGCGCGCCCAGTACCAGGAGGGCAAGCGGGTGATGCTGAAGGTGAAGTACTCGCGGACGGCGGACGTCGCGGTCGTCGGCTACCGCGTGCACAAGAGCGGCGAGGGCGTCGGGTCGCTGCTGCTCGGGCTGTACACCGACTCCGGCGACCTGGCCCAGGTCGGCGGTGCCTCGGCGTTCAGCACGAAGCGGCGCCTGGAGCTCGTGGACGAGCTCGAGCCGTACGTGATGCGGGACGACGCCGGGCAGGTCGTGCGGGGCGCGGGCGAGCCGAACCGCTTCCAGGCACGACAGGACCACTCCTTCATCCGGCTCCGGCCCGAGCTGGTGGCCGAGGTGAAGTTCGACCAGATGGAGAACCACCGGTTCCGGCACGCGGTGCAGTTCCTGCGGTGGCGGCCCGACCGGGAGGCCCGGTCCTGCGGCTACGAGCAGATCGACCGGCCTGTGGCGTACGACCTGGACGCGGTGCTCACCGGCGGTCGGTAGTCTCCGTCAGCGTGACCGAGCAGAGCACGCCCGAGCCGAGCAGCGCTGAGCCGGCGAGTCGCGACACCATCGTCGTGCTGACGGAGGAGGCGCTCGGCGAAGGGGACGCGCGGCGCATCGTCGCCCTGCACGCGGACGAGGAGCTCACCTACCGCGTGCTCGTGCCCGCCGACACCGAGCGCAACCTGCTCGCCGACGTCATCGACCACCTGAGCATGCTCGAGCTCAAGGAGGCCCTGGGCGCCTTCCGCCACCGCGAGGACCGGCGAAGCGCCCGGATGGACGCCGCCCAGCAGGTCGAGGCGTCGGTCGCCGCCCTTCGGACGCTCGGCGTGGAGGTGACCGGCGAGGTGACCGAGGACGACCCCATCCCCGCGCTCGCGGGCGCCGTCGAGCGCTACGGCGCGCGGGAGGTCGTGGTGGTCACCACTCCGCATGCCGTCGAGGACACGTTCCACCGCGACTGGGCGTCCCGCGCGCGGGACGAGCTGGGCGTGCCGGTGCTGCACGTGTACGCGGGGACGACGTTCCTCGGCTGAGCCGGACGTCGCGCACGTCCCGGCGCGGCCGCTCACGCACGCCGGTCCGCCATAGGCGTCCTCGGCCGCGGTGGCACGGAGTCGTACCCGTCCCGGAAGGCGGACGCCTGCAGGGTGTACAGGTCGGCGTAGAGGCCGCCGGCGGCGAGGAGCTCCTCGTGCCGTCCGCTCTCGACGACCCGGCCTCGTTCGAGCACGTAGATGCGGTCGGCGTGCCGCACGCTCGCGAGGCGGTGCGTGATCAGCAGCACGGTCCGTCCGGCCGAGTGCTCGAGGATGGTCTGGAAGAGCGCGTGCTCGGACCGGGCGTCGAGGGCGGAGGTCGGCTCGTCGCAGACCAGCAGCGGGGCATCCCGGTAGAACCCTCGGGCGATGGCGATGCGCTGCCACTGTCCGCCCGACAGGTCCATGCCGTCCTTGAACCGCCGGTCGAGGTACGTGTCGTAGCCGTCGGCGAGACCATCGATGATCTTGTCGGCACCGGCGGCCGCGGTGGCCCGGGCGAGCAGCTGGTCGTCCACCGGCCGCCCCATCGTCACGTTGTCCCGTGCGGTCATCGGCCAGTGGGTGTAGTCATGCATGATCACCGAGATCCGCTGCCGGATCTCGTCGGGGTCGACGTCCCGCAGCGGCACGCCGTCCCAGGCCACCAGCCCTGACGACGGCTCGTACAGCCCGGCGAGCACCTTGGCCAGCGTGGTCTTGCCGGAGCCGTTCTCCCCGACCAGGGCGACCACCTCGCCGCGGTGAAGCTCCACGGAGACGCCGCGCAGCGCCGGGCTGCTGGACTCCGGGTACGTGAACCAGACGTCGGACGCGGTGACCGTCGAGAACTGCGTGGGGGCCGCCTGTCGAGCGGGCGGCGGGGCGCGCCGCTCGGCTTCTTCGCAGAAGTCCAAGAAGTCGGTGAGGTACAGACCAGACTCGAAGCACTGGTTCATGGCGTAGAGCACCCGGTAGAGGGCGGACTCCCCGGACCGGATCGCCAGGACCGCTGTCCCGGCCACGGCCAACGGCAGGGTTCCCGCCTTCAGCAGCAGCACCAGGGCCCCGAAGACGAGCAGCATGGCCAGGCCGGTGACGACGTCGCTGAGCACGGTGAGCCGCATCTGCCGGTTGGCGACCTGCAGCTGCACAGAACGCTCGTAGCTGGCGAGCCGGTTGTACGAGTCCATCAGGAAGCGACGCATGGTGAACGACCGCACTTCTCCCGCCGCGCGGCGGTCGGTCATCACGTCGGAGAGGATTCCCTTCCGGCGCCGGTTCACCGCGAGCTCGTAGCTGGTCCGGTACCTCATCCGGGCGAGCCGCAGCGCGATCCATGCGTCGGGCAGCGCGGCCAGGAACAGCAGCGGGATCAGCAACGGCGCCAACACCGCAAGGACGCACACCGCGGCGCCGAAACCGGCGAGGGCCACCAGGATGCTCGTCGCGATGTCCACCACGCCCGTGGCCTCCGACATGCCTCTGCCGCGCGCCCGGCCCAGGGCGTCGTAGAAGCCGGGGCTGTCGAAGGCTGCGAGGTCGACGCGGGTGGTGGTTCCGAACAGCCTCCGTTCCACCAGCTGGCCGACGTGCGGGGTGAGGCGCGACTCCGACCAGGTGGCGACGAGACCCAGGCCCATGCGCACCGCGTTCACGGAACCGATGAAGATCAGGGCGGGCAGCGCGGCGACCACCCGGGCGATCGACGGGCCACCGCTCACGAGCGCGGACAGCACCGAGGTGGTACCGAGCAGGCCGACCGCGCTCAGCACCCCGGCCGCGAGGTCGCAGACCAGGGTCAGCATCGCGTAGCGCGGGCTCGCCTCCCAGGCGAGCCGCGCTCCCTGCCACAGCAGCGACGGAAGCCTCCGCTGGATCTCCGACAGCCGGACGTTCGCTAGCTCGGCATCGTGCAGCTCCCACTCCCGGTCGACGAGCGCAGGCGGCCCCGGAAGGGGCTCCGCCGCACGCTTGCGACGCGCGCGCCACAGCGTCGTCGTCCTTCTGGGGGCGACGTGTCGGACCGGTCGACGCTGCGACTCAGCTCGCCAGAGCATTCCCGTCCCAGAACGGTCATCTCGCGGCGTTCGCCGCGGGCTCGGCGGCCTGCAGCCGACGCAGCAGCGTCAGGAGCGGGTCCAGGTGCTCGTAGACGATCAGGACGGGGTCCGCCGGCGCCGCGAGCGTCAGGGCCGTCTCGGCAGCCTCTTCGAGCGAGCCGGCCGCCAGGACCTGCGTGCTCGGGCGTGCCGCCGACACCCCGCTCCTGATCAGGGCCGCCATCTCGCCGGGTCGCCGTCCGCGCAGGTCGAGGTCCTCGTAGACGACGACGCGACCGAACGCCTCGCCCACGGCCCGTGCCGACTCCAGGACCAGCGCGTCGGGGCGGTCGCCGGGCAGGGTGATCACGGCGACGGCGTCGGTCCCCCACCTGGCGGTGACGAGCCCCGCGACGGCCGTGAGGGCGGCCGCGTTGTGCGCGTAGTCCACGACCACGGGGACGCCGCGCACCCGCACGAGGTTTCCGCGGCCGGGGTTGTCGCGGTCGGGGTCGAACGACGCGAGTGTGCGTGCGACGTCCCCCATGTCGACCCCGAGCGCACGGGACGCAGCCGTGGCGGCGAGCGCGTTCGCGATGTTGAAGGGGGCGTGGCCGCAGAAGGCGACCGGCATCTCCTCCGCCCCGATGATCGGGCGTCGGGTGTCGTGCTCCGCCTCGACGAGCCACCCCTCCCCGTCGAGGAGGTACGCCGTCCCGCCCGCGTCGAGGTGCTGCGCAACGAGCAGGTTGTTCGCGTCGAGGCTGAAGAGCCGGACGTCAGGTGCCCTCTGGACGACGGCCGGCCTGCACGCCAGACCCGCGCTGTTCCGGTCGTCGGCGTTGAGGACCACCGTCCCGCCGAGCCGAATCCGCTCTGCCACCACTGCTTTCACCTCGACGAGGTCGGCGAGGTCGCGGACACCGTCGGACCCGATGTGGTCGCGGCCGATGTTCGTGACGACGGCGACGTCGGCCCAGTCGTAGCCGAGGCCGCGGCGGGCGATGCCTCCCCGCGCGGTCTCGAGCACGGCCACCTCGACCGCGGGGTTGCCCAGCACCATCTCGGCGGAGCGAGGCCCGGACGCGTCGGCCGCGTAGACGAGCTCGTCGTCGACGTAGACGCCCTCGGTACTGGCGAGGCCGACGGTGCTTCCGGCACCGCCCATGATCGCGGCGACGAGCCGGACGGTGGTGGTCTTGCCGTTCGTCCCCGTGACGGAGACGACCGGCACCCTGGACGGCGCGTGGGGCGGGAAGACGTGGTCGACGAGGTCGGCCGCGACGTCCCGCGGCCTCCCCTCGGACGGGTAGAGGTGCATGCGCAGGCCCGGCGAGGCGTTGACCTCGATCACGGCGGCATCGGTGTGGCCCGGCGTCATGGGAGCCGCGATGTCCCGTTCGCGCAGGTCGATCCCGCAGACGTCGAGGCTCATCACGGCGGCGGCCCGAACGCAGGCGCGCGCGATGTCGGGGTGCACCAGGTCGGTGACGTCACGGCTGGTGCCACCGGTGGAGAGGTTGGCGTTGCGCCGCAGCCGCACGGTCTCCCCGCGTTGGAGCACGGAGTCCGGCGAGTAGCCCTGGCCGCAGAGGTGGGCCAGCGACATGTCGTCCAGCACGATCCTGGTCAGCGGACGGTCGTGGCCGTCCCCCCGCCGCGGGTCGCGGTTCACCGCTTCGACGAGCTGCGCGATCGTTGCCTTCCCGTCACCCGTCACCTGCGGGGGCGTCAGCTCCGCCGCTGCGCGCATCCGGCCGCCGACCACGAGCACGCGGTAGTCGCGCCCGGGGGTGTAGCGCTCGACGAGGACCGACGTCCCCTCCGGGCCGACGGCTTGGTAGGCCTCGATGGTGCGGGCGAGCGTCTGCAGCTCCACGAAGACGTCCAGACCGTGGTGGCCGCAGAGCGGCTTGACGACGACGGGCGGGCCGAGGCGGGAGAACGCAGCCCGTGCCTCGTCGGCCGTCCGCACCAGGCGCGCCGCAGGTACCGGGATTCCGGCCGCCTCGAGCAGCTGGTGGGTGAGGTCCTTGTCAGAGGCGATGTCGACACCGATGGAGGAGGTGATGTCCGTGGTCGCCGCCCACAGCAGCCGCCGATGGCGTCCGGTGCCGAGCTGGAGGAGCGCTGCGTCCGAGAGCCGGCGCACCGGGATGTCGCGTTGGCGAGCGGCGCGTGTGAGCTCGGCCGTGCTCACCCCGAGGCGGCCCTCCTCGAAGACTCCCTTGATCCTTGTGAGCTCCGCCGCGAGGGCGGCCTCCGGGGCGTCGTGCGACGACGCGGCCGCCTCGATGACGTCGAGCGCCAGCTGGAGCAGGTCCTCGGCGGTCGGGTCCTCGACCCATTCGTCGGGCGGGCACCCGAGGGTGAGCTGGAACGTGCCGGGGTCGTCCGACGGCTGCGTCCGGGCGAGGGTCGTCTCCCGGCCGATCCGGCGACACAGCTCGGACAGCACGTGCTCGGCGACCTTCTCGAAGGACGTGGTACGGGCTGCCGGCAGACCGTCGTCCGCCCTTCGTCGGGCCGGCACGCCGCCGCCCCCCCGCTGCCGCGGAAGGATCACCGCGGCGCCGGCGGAGGAGGCAGAACCGAGGGCAGGGAGTGCTTCCAGAAGCCCGCCGAGGCGCTGCACGAAGCCCGGCACCTCGGTGGGGCGCCGGCCGCTCAGCTCTTCGAGCTCGACCACCGCGACCAGGACTGGCTGCGAGGAGAGCCGGTTGGGGCCACGCAGCCTACGAAGACTGTCGATCCGCATCTTTTCTCCACTCTCAGGACTCTCGTCCACCCCAAGGACCGGAAACGACCCTTCGTGCCACCAGGTCGAAGTGACCGCCCGGCCCCAGCAGGTGCAGGCGCACGTCGGCGAAGGCGAGCCGGTGCAGCTCGGTCGGAGGCTGGACGACGGAGGCGGCGCTGGCGTCCAGCACGGTGACGGCGCCCGTGCCCAGCACCTCGAACTGGTCGTCCTTGACGAGGACGGCGGTGTCCTCGTCGATGCCGACGCCGAGGTGGGTCGGCTCCAGCGCGACGGCGCTCAGCAGACGCTGGAAACGGCCGCGCTCGGTGAAGTGCATGTCCACGAGGGCGTCCGGGAGCAGACCCAGTCCCGGACCGGTGTCGACGGCTCCCGGTGTGACCCAGTACCCGCCCCCGCCGACGATCATCGTGCACCCCATCGCAGTCGCGCCCGCACTGGTGCCGGCGACGACCAGACCGTCGTCCGCAAGCCGGGACGCGAGGACGTCGTTGGTCTTCGAGCCCACGAGCACCTCGATCCGCGCCTGGTCGCCCCCGGTGAAGAGCACCGCCGTCGCCCGCTCCAACACCCGCACGACGCGGGGGTCGTTCGCCTCAGCGGCCGTGCTCGGGCGGAGCGCGGTGAGGTCCGAGACGCCGTGCCGGCGAAACAGGTCCAGGTACGTGCTGTAGGCGGCGTCCCCGTAGCGCGTCGCCGTCGTCACCAGCGCGATCCGCGGATCACGCGCGGCGCCGGCCAGCTTCAGGAAGGTTCGAAAGGCGGCGGAGGTGTCGGAATGGTCGTCGCCGCCACCCATCATCAGCAGATAGCCCGAGCGGCTGCCCACACCCTTTTCTCCCTGACTGTGAAAGACCTGGGCTTACTTGCGACGCCTTCGCGAGACGAAGGCGGCTTGACTCCAGGACGCTAAGGGCCCTTCCTTGGGTTTCCCTGGGAGCTGCTTATCGATTTCCTGGAACGGGACCTCGGCTTCAAGGGATAACGTGCGGAACCTTCGCATACACATGATCTTGGGGCCGCGTTCAGCAATTTCTCAGGAAGGATTCGCTGTCGGTTTCACCTTGCTCGGCGAGCACGGCGTCCCCCTCCGGACTAGCGTCAGATCATGGCCGAGGAGCACCCGGAAGAGGTTGACGCCGTCCAGCACAAGCTGCAGCAGATCCTGCTGTCGGTGGCCCGGACGCACACCCGTGCCCCCGTCGCGGAGGTGCGTCAGGTGCTGTCGATGGCGATCGAGGCCGCGGGTATCCCCGAGCAGCCGCAGAAGTGGCTGAGCGACGCCGCGGGGGACATCTCCGCCGGCCGCCTCCTCGTCCTGAACGCCCGGGAGGAGCACCGGCTGCACGTCGGGATTCGGAGTGAGCAGTCAGGGCAGGGCGAGCGGACGGCTCAGGCCGTAACCACGGACGACGCATCGACGCCGGGTTCCCCTGGCAGCGGCAGCGGCGTCTCGGGCGCGCCCGCTCCTGGCGAGGAGCGCCGTCCGTAGAGCAGCCGCCCCCTCGCGTTGATCCTGGAGTCTGGCGCTACTTCTTGACGCGGTTCCCGTCGTCGTCCCAGTGCTCGGCGACCTTCTTGCTCGGTTGCACTCGTGGTGGCTCCCCCGGCTGTTTGGGATAGTCCGGTGGCCAGTTCAGCTCGCCACCAGGCAGGGACTCCCACAGCGCAAGGAGCGGCTCGATCGAGTAGGCCTGCGCGTCCATCCCTGCCCATGGGTCACCGTCTGACAAATAGTCGGGGATCGTCGTCAGGTTGAAGTCCCGCGGGTCCTCGACCTCGGCCAGTCGCTCCCAGGTCAGAGGAGTGCTGACCGGCGCACCGGGCCGGGCGCGCAGGCTCCAGGCGCTGGCGATGGTTCGGTCTCTCAGGTTCTGGTTGTAGTCCAGGAAGAGCCGCGCGCCTCGCTCCTCCTTCCACCAGGCGGTGGTCACGGCTTCGCCCCGCCGCTCCAGCTCGCGACCGAGGCCGATGGCCGCGTGGCGGACGTCTTCGAAAGTCCACTTCGGCTGGATGCGGACGTAGATGTGAACCCCTCGGTTCCCGCTGGTCTTCGGGTAGCCGCGAAGGCCGAGCTCCTCGAGCAGCTCCCTGACGACCTGCGCGACACGCTGCGCGTCCGAGAACGACGTGCCCGGCTGGGGATCGAGGTCGACGCGCAGCTCGTCGGGGTGATCCACGTCGGGCCGCCTCACCGGCCAGGGGTGGAAGGTCAGTGCACCCATCTGTGCTGCCCAGACCAAGGACGCGGGCTCCGTCGGACACAGCTCCTCGGCGGTGCGTCCGCTCGGAAACGTGATCGTCACGGTCTGGACGAACTCCGGCGCTCCCCTGGGCAGCCGCTTCTGGTAGAAGCCGTCTCCTTCACGGTCCTGCGGGCCCGTTGCCAGCCGCATCCCCTTCCGCCAGCCGTCCGGCCAGCGCTCCAGGGCGGTCGGGCGATCCCCGATGCTTCGCATGATCACCTCGCCCACCGCGGCGAAGTACTCGCAGACTCCGAGCTTGGTGATCGCCGGAGTCCGCTCGGTCGCCTCGTAGACGATGCGGTCAGGACTGGAGACACGGACCTCTCGGTCGCCTACAGCCAGGAGTGATGCCGCAGTCTTCGCCATCTGCTCTACGCCTCACTTCCGGTCGCCGTGGCCGCCATCATGCCGGGCGCCGCCCCGGGGTCACCGGAACAGCACGAAGGGGCCGTAGGTTGCACAGGGCGTGAACCCCCTCCACTTCCTGACGAGAGGCCACAGCATGCAGAGCACCGGACGCAGCTACACGGTCGACAAGACCGACGAGCAGTGGCGCGCCGAGCTGAGCCCCGAGGAGTTCCGCGTCCTCCGCCAGGCCGGCACCGAGCGGCCCTTCGTCGGCGAGTACACCGACATCAAGTCCGAGGGCGTCTACTCCTGCCGTGCCTGTGGCGCAGAGCTCTTCCGCAGCGACACGAAGTTCGAGAGCCACTGCGGCTGGCCGTCGTTCTACGCGCCGCTCGCGGGCGACCGGGTCGAGTACATCGAGGACCGGTCCCTCGGGATGAAGCGGGTCGAGGTCCGGTGCGCCAGCTGCGGCTCGCACCTCGGCCACGTCTTCGAGGGCGAGGGCTACGACACCCCGACCGACCAGCGCTACTGCATCAACAGCATCAGCTTGCGGCTCGAGCCCAGCCCGGACGACGCCTCGTCCCGTTGACGATCTGCCCGTCGACGATCTGCGTCGCCGGGTGGGCGGACCTCGACCCGTTGACGCTGCACGACATCCTGCGGCTGCGGGTCGACGTGTTCGTGGTCGAGCAGGCCTGTCCCTACCCCGAGATCGACGGCCGCGACGTCGAGCCGGCGACGGAGCACGTCTGGCTGAGGAACGACCGCCGCGTCGCGGCCTACCTGCGGGTGCTTGTCGAGCCGGACGGCGCAAGGCGGGTCGGGCGCGTCGTCACGCACCGTGATGCGCGCCGCTCCGGTCTTGCCGCACGGCTGCTCGCGGACGTCGTCACGCGCCACGGGCAGGGACCTCTCGTCCTCGACGCCCAGTCGTACCTCGCCCCGTTCTACGAGCGCTTCGGGTTCACCGCCATGGGCCCTGAGTTCCTCGAGGACGGGATCCCGCACATCCCGATGCGCCGGGAGGCACGCCCGTCGGGTCAGGGCAGCGACGCCACCAGCTCGCCGAGCTCGACCTTCGGTCCGGTGTAGAAGGGGATCTCCTCGCGCACGTGCCGGCGCGCATCCGCGGCCCGCAGCTCGCGCATGAGGTCGACGATGCGGTGCAGCTCGTCCGCCTCGAAGGCGAGCACCCACTCGTAGTCCCCGAGGGCGAACGCCGAGACGGTGTTGGCCCGGACGTCCGGGAAGGTGCGCGCCAGCATGCCGTGCTCGACGAGCATCTGCCGGCGGTCGTCGTCCGGCAGCAGGTACCAGTCGTACGAGCGGACGAACGGGTACACGCAGACGTACCCCCGCGGCTGCTCCCCCGCCATGAACGCCGGCACGTGCCCCTTGTTGAACTCCGCCGGGCGGTGGATGGCGACCACGGACCAGACCGGCGCGAGCCGCCGTCCGAGCGCCGTGCGGCGAAGGCGGCGGTACGCCTCCTGGACGGTCTCCACCTCGGGCGCGTGCCACCAGACGAGGAGGTCGGCGTCCGCCCGCAGCCCGGCGACGTCGTAGAAGCCGCGGACGACGAGGTCCTTGGCGGCGAGGTCCGCGAGCACCTGCTCGACCTCGGCCACGAGCCGGGCGCGCTCCTGCCCCTCGGGCCCCACCGTGTCCCTCACCGCGAAGACCGACCACATCGTGTACCGGATGGTCTCGTTGACGTCGCGGGGCTTGATCCTCGGGCTCTCGGGCGTGTCGCTCATGCACACAGTGTCGCCGATCGGCGGACCGGGCCCACGGACGGGTCACCGGCTACGTGGCGGCGCACACTGGAGCCATGGTCCGTCGTCGCAAGGTCGAGCACTTCGACGTCGTGACGCGTACCGAGCACGAGCAGCGGGACGACGACATCGCCAGACGACGTCGACGCTACTTC
>JBKHWX010000196.1:0-7724 GCA_046566325.1 Actinomycetes bacterium
CCCGCCGGCGTGCGACTACGACGAGCAGCGCAACCCGGACCTGGCCCACGACCCGGCCTGCGGGTGCCGGTGCGATGTCTCCTGACGCGCTGCTACCGTTGCCGTGTGCGCGGCAGCCTCCTGCTTACCAGCCGCGGCGAGGCCCTCTCCTAGGTCGGCCCCCTCGCCGCGGTGATCGCGCGTCCCCGGGCGCCAGCTGACCGCATCCCGGAGCTGTCCGCAGCCCGCAAGAGGAGCCTCCCCATGAGCGAGAACCACCCGCACGCCCGCAACCCGCAGCGTCCCTCGGCGATGCCGATCGGCAGGTACGCGCCCTTCACGCCCGTACCGCTGCCGGACCGGACCTGGCCGGAGAAGACCACCACGGTCGCGCCGCGCTGGTGCGCGGTCGACCTGCGCGACGGCAACCAGGCGCTGATCGACCCGATGACGCCCGACCGCAAGCGGCGGATGGTCGAGCTGCTGGTCCGCATGGGCTACAAGGAGATCGAGGTCGGCTTCCCGGCCGCGAGCCAGACCGACTTCGACTTCATCCGGCAGCTGATCGAGGAGGACCTGGTCCCCGACGACGTCACCGTCCAGGTCCTCACCCAGGCCCGCGACGAGCTGATCGAGCGCACCTTCGAGTCCCTGCGCGGCGCCAAGCAGGCGATCGTCCACCTGTACAACTCCACCTCCACGCTGCAGCGGCGGGTGGTGTTCGACTCCGACCGCGCCGGCATCGTCGACATCGCCGTCCACGGTGCGCAGGTCGTGCGCAAGCTGGCCGAGCAGATGCCCGAGACCGAGATCCGGTACCAGTACTCACCGGAGTCCTTCACCGGCACGGAGCTGGACTTCGCCGTCGAGATCTGCAACGCGGTCACCGACGTGTGGGAGCCCACCCCCGACCGGCCGACGATCATCAACCTGCCGGCGACCGTCGAGATGGCCGAGCCGACCGTCTACGCCGACCAGATCGAGTGGATGCACCGCAACCTGGGCCGGCGCGACGCCGTCGTCCTGTCGCTGCACCCGCACAACGACCGCGGCACCGCCGTGGCCGCCGCCGAGCTGGGCTACCGGGCCGGCGCCGACCGCATCGAGGGCTGCCTGTTCGGCAACGGCGAGCGCACCGGCAACGTCGACCTCGTGACCCTGGGCCTGAACCTGTTCAGCCAGGGCATCGATCCGCAGATCGACTTCTCCGACATCGACGAGATCCGCCGCACCGTCGAGTACTGCAACCAGCTGGCCGTGCCCGAGCGGCATCCCTACGGCGGCGACCTGGTCTACACCGCCTTCTCCGGCTCCCACCAGGACGCGATCAACAAGGGCTTCGACGCCATGGCGGCCGACGCCGCCGTCCAGGGCAAGGGCGTCGACGACCTCGTCTGGGCGGTGCCGTACCTGCCGATCGACCCCAAGGACGTCGGCCGCACCTACGAGGTGGTCATCCGGGTCAACTCGCAGTCCGGCAAGGGCGGCGTGGCCTACCTGATGAAGAACGAGCACAACCTGGACCTGCCGCGCCGGCTGCAGATCGAGTTCAGCCAGGTCGTGCAGAGGCACACCGACGGCGAGGGGCGCGAGATCTCGCCGTCCGAGCTGTGGCGTGTCTTCGAGGACGAGTACCTGCCGGCGGCCCACGGGCAGCCGGCCTGGGGCCGCTTCAGCCTGCGAGGCATGCGCAGCGACAGCGAGGTGGACGGCGCCGACCACCTCTCCGTCGACCTCACCGACCAGGGGCGCGCGCGGACGCTCGACGGCATCGGCAACGGACCGATCGCCGCCTTCGTGGCGTCGCTCTCGCAGGTCGACGTCTCGGTGCGGGTCCTCGACTACGTCGAGCACGCGATGAGCTCGGGCGGGGACGCCGTCGCGGCGGCGTTCGTCGAGTGCGAGATCGGCGACCGGGTTCTGTGGGGCGTCGGCATCGACCCCAACATCGTCACGGCCTCGCTCAAGGCGGTCATCTCGGCTGTCAACCGGGCGGAGCGTGCCGCCGCCTAACCCGTCGATCTCTGGGGGTTCGGGGCTCTGTCGAGGAGGTCCGAGACCGCCGTAGACCCCCAGAGGTCGCACGCTGAATGGGTGAGATCGACCCCCTCCCACCGACATCTCCGCGTGCCGTCCCTCACCCTGCCGATCGGACAGGACACAGGAGACCGGGGCGCACGGAGGCGACCGGTGAGGCCCGAAGGGGGTCGGGTGGACGAGAGGCCGAGCCACGAGCTCGTCCCTGTGGGCGAGTTCGGACCGTTCGACCTGCTCTCCGACCGCGCTCACGACCTCTACCTCGCCGGCGCATGCGACGAGGCCGTCCAGCTGTGCTACGAGGGGCTCGCGCTCGTCGAGGCGACCGACGACGTGATGACCCAGCGCTACCTGCGGTACATCGCCGGGATCTCCCTCAACGAGGACGGTCGCAACGCCGAGGCGGTCGCGGAGGCCGGGAGGCTGCTGGCCACCGCGGACGCCGAGTCCGAGCCCTACTGGCGCGCGAAGGCGCTGGCACTGCTCGCCGAGGCGAGCATCTCGCTGGGGGAGATGACCCGGGCGATGGACGCCCTGGCCGAGGGCACCTACCTGCTGGCATGCGCGCCGTCCAGCGCGTACAACCACATGTCAGCGAGCATGGCGGTCGCGATCGCCCTGCGGCAGCTCAACCTGTTCGAGCAGGCCGACGAGCTGCTGATGAGCTCCGTGCACCACCGAGACGCCGAGCTCGACATGCTCGTGCTCCAGGAGGCGGCGCTGCTGCGGCTGTACTGGGCCGCGACGCTGGACCTGCTGGGGCTGCAGGAGGAGGCGCTGCGCCACTACCTCGTCGCGGCAAGCCGCTCCATCCAGGTGGAGCGCGTCGCCACCGAGTTCGGCCACGGGGTCGTGCTCGGCATGGCGGTCGTCTACCAGGGCTACGTGTGGGAGAGGCTCGGCCAGCTCGACCTCGCCGAGCGCCTGACCCGCGCCGCCGTGGCCGAGCACGTGCAGCGTGACGACAAGGCCGAAGCCAACCTTGCGCACCTCACGCTGGGCCGCGTGCTGGGAGCTCGGGGCCGCTTCCGCGAGGCTCGGGAGCACCTCGACCTCGCCGTCCGCGGCGCGCAGAACGCCCGCCGCGACCTCTGGGCCGCCACCGGCCTGGCCGCGCTCGCCGCCGTCGACGAGGCGGAGGTCGGGCCGCATCCCGGGATCGAGCGGTGGCGGGTGCTCGCCCGCGAGCTGCTGACGAGGGTCTGGCACGACCGTGAGGGCCGGTGGGCGGCGCTGCAGGCCGGCATCCGCGTGCGCGAGCTGCTCGCCGAGGCGGACCGGGCGGGCCAGGAGGCCAAGGAGGACCCGCTGACGCGGCTCGGCAACCGTCGTCGCCTCGTCGAACACGTCTCCGAGCACGACGCGGAGGTCTCCGTCCTGTTCGTGGACATCGACCACTTCAAGGAGGTCAACGACACGTACTCCCACGAGGTGGGGGACCAGGTCCTCGTCCGCGTCGCCGGCATCCTGTCCCGGCACTGCCGCGGCGGCGACGTGATCATCCGGTACGGCGGTGACGAGTTCGTCGTCCTCGTGGACGGCGACCACCCCGCCGCCGCGATGATCGCCAACCGCATCCTCGACGCGGTCCGCTCGACGAGCTGGGGCGAGATCGCGCCCGGGCTCCGCGTGACGGTATCCATGGGGCTCGCGACGTCCTTGCCCGCGGCCGAGGCCCTGAGCGCCGCCGACACCGCTCTGTACTCGGCGAAGCGCGCCGGGCGCGACCGGCTCGTCCTGGTCTGACTGTCAGACCCTCATCCACTGGCACCGGACGTGGGTCTGACAGTGCCGGGGGTGGCCGCAGCTGTCAGACCGTCGTAGGCCCACGCCGCACGAGGGTCTGACACGGTTCCGTCGGGGTGGCAGAGCAGAATGTGCAGGTGAGCCTGTACCGGGACGAGGGCGTCGTACTGCGCACCCAGAAGCTGGGTGAGGCCGACCGCATCGTCACCCTACTGACGCGGAACACCGGCCGCGTGCGTGCCGTCGCCAAGGGCGTCCGGCGCACGACGAGCAGGTTCGGTGCGCGGCTCGAGCTGTTCATGGTCGTCGACGCGCAGCTGTACGAGGGCCGCTCGCTGGACGTCGTCACGCAGGTCGAGACGCTGGCTCCCTACGGCGAGTCGATCGTCGGCGACTACGCGCGCTACACCGCGGGGACGGCGATGCTCGAGACCGCCGAGCGTCTCACCGCGGAGGAGAAGGAACCGGCGACCCAGCAGTACCTGCTGCTGGTGGGTGGTCTTCGCACCCTCGCCCGAGCCGAGCACGACCCTTCCCTCGTCCTCGACGCGTACCTGCTGCGGTCGCTCGCGGTCGCGGGCTGGGCGGCCAGCTTCGACGACTGTGCCCGGTGCGGCGCGCCCGGACCTCACCACGCGTTCGCCGTCCCCCTCGGTGGTTCGGTGTGCCCAGACTGCCGGCAGGGCGCCTTCGCCACGCCGGCCCCGGCAACGGTCGGGCTGCTCGCGGCCCTGCTGTCCGGCGACTGGGACGTCGCGGACGCCAGCGACACCCGGACCCGACGCGAGGCGAGCGGTCTCGTCGCCGCCTACGTGCAGTGGCACCTCGAGCGCGCCGTCCGGTCGCTGCGGCTCGTGGAGCGGGCGTGAGGGTCGGCGGGCTCGGCGGACGCTCGGCGCGGAGTCTCCTGCGGAGCCGGGAACCGGAGCCTCCGCCTCCCCATCCGAGCGGCGCCCGTGCGCCCGCCCTGCCTGCCGAGCTCGTCCCCGCCCACGTCGCGATCGTCATGGACGGCAACGGCCGCTGGGCGAACCGTCAGGGGCTGACCCGGACGGCGGGGCACGAGGCCGGCGAGGCCGCGCTGTTCGACGTGGTCGCCGGCGCCATCGAGGTCGGGGTCCGACACCTGTCGGTCTTCGCCTTCTCCACCGAGAACTGGAAGCGCTCGCCCGAGGAGGTGCGCTTCCTCATGGGCTTCAACCGGCAGGTGCTTCGCCGGCGACGCGACGACATGAACCGGTGGGGGGTGCGCATGCGGTGGGCGGGCCGCCGTCCCCGCCTGTGGACCAGCGTCATCCGCGAGCTGGAGGAGGCGGAGGACCTCACCCGCGGCAACGACCGCCTCACCTTGAACATGTGCGTCAACTACGGCGGTCGGGCCGAGATCGCGGACGCCGCCAGGGCGATCGCGCTGGAGGTCGCTGCCGGGCGGCTGGACCCCTCTCGCGTCGACGAGCGGAGCATCCAGCGCTTCCTCGACGAGCCCGACCTCCCGGACGTCGACCTGTTCGTCCGGACGTCCGGCGAGCAGCGGATCTCGAACTTCATGCTCTGGCAGTCCGCCTACGCGGAGCTGGTCTTCCTCGACGCCCTCTGGCCGGACGTCGACCGCCGCGACCTCTGGCAGGCCGTCGAGACGTACGCGCGCCGCGACCGTCGCTACGGAGGCGCGGTCGACGCCTCGACCCCGTAACCCGCGTCGATCTAGGAGCCCCCCCGCGAGCGGGAGGTACTCACATCTGGTTGCGGGGGCGGGTCGGGCCCACGACGGAGGCGTTCTCCTCCCTAGGCGTTGATCATGCAATCGCGCCGACGTCGGAAGGGCTCCCTCCTAGGCGTTGATCATGCGATCCCGCCACTTCCCTGCGCACGTCCGGCGATGCCGAGATGACGCGCCGCCAGGGCAGGCGTGGTGGCGGGACTGCATGATCACGCGGGGGTGGTGCCGGGCCGAGATGACCCTCGGGCTAGGGCAAGGCGAGGTGGCGGGACTGCATGATCAACGCGAGGGTGGCGGGACTGCATGATCAACGCAGGCGGCAGTCCGAGCAGACGCCGAAGACCTCCACCTGGTGCTCAAGGTCGGCGAAGCCGTGCTCGGCGCCGACGCGCGCGGCCCAGCGCTCGACGAGGCCGTCCTCGACCTCCACGGTCCGCCCGCAGGAGCGGCACACCAGGTGATGGTGGTGACCGGTGCTGCAGCGGCGGTAGACGGCCTCGCCCTCGTCGGTGCGCAGGACGTCGACCTCGCCGTCCTCCACCATGCCCTGCAGCGCGCGGTACACGGTCGCGAGCCCGATCGCGTTGCCCCGCTCGCGCAGGTGCGCGTAGATCTCCTGGGCGCTCCGGAACGTCTCCTCGCCGTCGAGGAACGCGAAGACGGCGGTCCGCTGCCGGGACGCCTTGCGCGCCGAGACCACCATCCGCGGGGGCGCTCCCGCTCCGACGTCGGCGCTCTTCCTCGTGCTCGGTTCCGTCATCTCAGTGCTCTCGTAACCTTCAGTGCTCGTCGTAGTGGTCGTCGTGGACGGCGTGCCGGTGTCCGTCGTGGACGAAGTCGACATGGTCTCCGTGGACGAGCACCGGGTGGCCGCACTCCTCGCCGTGCTCGTGCGGGTGGTACTCCTCGGTGCCGTGCCCTCGCTCGGCGGCGGCGCGGCGGACCGCCATCCCGACCGCCGCCACGAGGAACACCCCGATCGCCAGGACGACGATCGTTCCCCCCGACGGAGTGTTCGTGTAGTACGAGACGGCCACGCCGCTCACGCTGGTGACCAGGCCGACGACGACCGCCACGGCCAGGGTCCCCCGGAAGCTGCGAGCGACCTGTTGCGCCGCGGCGTTCGGCACGATCATGAGTGCGCTGATCAGCAGCAGGCCGACGACGCGCATCGAGACGACCACCGTGACGGCGGTCAGCACCCCGAGCAGCAGGTTGAGGGTGAGGACGGGCATCCCGGTGGCCCGCGAGTACTCCTCGTCGTTGCTGACGGCGAACAGGCGAGGCGCGAGCAGCAGGACGGTGCCGAGGACGAAGGCGGCGAGAGCCGCGAACACGACGAGGTCCGTGCCCGTCGTGGTCGTGATGGCGCCGAACAGGTAGCCGGTCAGGTTCGCGGGCGTGCCCTCGGGGGAGAGGCTGATCAGGACGACGCCCGCAGCGATCCCGCCGTAGAAGAGGAGGGCGAGGGCCACGTCCGCGCTCGCCCGGGCCGTGCCGCGCAGCAGCTCGATGACGACGGCTCCGGCGACCGCGGCGAGCAGCGCCGTCCACAGGGGAGCGGTTGCCGTGAGCAGCCCGGCCGCGACCCCGGCGAGCGCGACATGGCCGATGCCGTCGCCGACCAGGGCGAGCCGCCGCTGGACGAGGAACGTCCCGACCACGGGTGCCGTCAGCCCCACGAGCAGCGCGGCGAGCAGCGCCCGTTGCATGAACGCGAAGTCGAGCATCTCCACGGTCCTCACCCCCTGATCCGGGGGTGGGCGATCCAGCCGGGTGGGTGCTCGTGCGCGTCCTCCACGTGGTGGACGTGGTCGGTGGCGCGCAGGATGGCGTGCACCGGGTCGACGAGCCCTGACTCGACCATCCCGGGGAGCAGCTCCCCGTCGTACCGGACGCGCCCCTCGTCCATCACCAGCGCGCGGGTGAGCAGCGGCAGCAGCGGCCCGATCTCGTGGCTCACGATCAGCAGGGTCACCCGCCGGTCGGCCAGGCCGCGCAGGGTGGCGGCGAGCGCGTGCTGGTTCGAGACGTCGACACCGGCGGTCGGCTCGTCCATGACGAGGACGTCCGGACGGCTCGCAAGGGCCCGCGCGATGAGCACGCGGCGCTGCTGTCCTCCGGAGAGCTCCCCGAGCGACGAGCGCTTGCGCCCGGCGAGGCCGACCTGCTCGATGGCCTCGTCCACCGCGGCTCGGTCGGCCTTGCTCAGCCGGCCGGTGAGGCCCGCACGCGGCAGCCG
>JBKHWX010000197.1:0-6537 GCA_046566325.1 Actinomycetes bacterium
GCCTGCTTCGTCTGGGGCGACCCGAAGCCGGTCGGCTTCACCTCGCTGATCTTGATGCCGTACGTCTTCGTCAGGCCCTGCGCGCAGAACGGACGCTGGGGGCACTCCTCCGTCGCCGCGAGCACGACAGGCTGGCCGAGCGCGCCGAGGTCGGAGAGGGTCTTGAGCGAGTGCTGGTCGGCGAACTGCTTCGACACCGCGAAGCCGTTCTGGTCGGCGGCCTTCGCGGGGTCGAGGATCACGACCCCCTTCTTCTCGGCGAGCGGCCGCATCGCCTCGACCGTCGTCGTGGCGTCGTTGGTCGCGATCGGCGGTGCCTGGGCGCCGTTGGCGCCCACGTTGAGGTACTCCGCGAGGGTCGCGGCGTACTCCGGGACGACGCCGATCCGGCCCGACGCCAGCTCCGGGAAGTACACCTCGCGCTGGCCTGCCGTGACCGTCTCCGTCTCGTAGCCGGCGTGCTGCAGCAGCTGCGAGTACATCGCCTGCATGATCAGCATCTCCGTGAAGTTCGCGCCGCCGACCACGACGTGACCCTTCGAGCCCCCGCTGCCGGAGCTGCTGCCGGTCGACTGCTTCGAGAACGTCTCCCCGCTGCCTCCCCCGCAGGCCGCCAGCAGCAGGGCCGCTGCCGAGAGCACAGCCGCGAACATGAGCCTGACGCGCATCCTGCGCCTCCACCTTCTGTGTCCCGCGGCGGTCGCCGCGCGTGTCCGGGGGGCGCCGCGGCTCCCCGCAGCCCGTGCACCCATCACGGGAGCAGTTAACAACAGTGCAGTTAACAACCATGCACCGACAGCCGCATCCCTCCCGCAGGTCACGATCAGGTCACGGCATGTCGACGGCGCCGGCGGGGAGACCGTCGCCCGCCGCGGCCACCCGCCGCCGCGCCTGCCGACGCACGCGCCGTCCCGGGTCGACACGGCTCGCGAGCAGCTCGAAGCCGAGCTCGGTGGCCAGGGCGAGGACGGCGATGAGGAAGGCACCCGCGATGACCTCGCCGACGTCCTGGTTGGCGAACCCTCGGGTGACGATGCGGCCCAGGCCGCCGAACGCGGCGATGGCCGCGATCGAGACCGTGGCGACCAGCTGGACGGCCGCAAGCCGGACACCGCCGAGGATCAGGGGTGCCGCGAGCGGCAGCTCCACACGCCTCAGCACCTGCCACGACGTCATGCCCATACCGCGGGCCGCGTCGACGGCGCCGCGGTCGACCTCCCGCATGCCGACGTACGCGTTCGTGACGATCGGCGGCACCGCGAAGAGCGTGAACGCCGTCACCGCGGTGACGTCGGAGAAGCCGAACGGCGGTCCGGCGACGACGAGCAGCACGAGGACGGCGAGCACGGGCACGGCCCGTCCCACGTTGCTGACCTGCACCGCCAGCACCCCGCCGCGGCCGACATGACCGAGCCAGACGGCGACCGGCAGCCCGACGAGGCAGGCGACGAGCAACGACACGACGGTCAGGCGCAGGTGCTCGACCAGCAGGGTCGGCACACCGACCGGACCGCTCCAGTTCGCGCCGTCCGTCAGCCACGCGACCGTCTCGGAGAGCCAGCCCATCAGCCTCTCCCCTTCCGCTCCACCGGGCCCTCGCTCACTGGGCCCTCCCCCGCTGCCACGGCGTCAGGACCCGCTGGACGAGCAGGAGCACGAGGTCGGCCACGACCGCGAGCAGCACGCACAGCACCGACGCGGTGAGCACCTCCGCCTTGAAGTTCGCCTGCAGGCCCCGGGTCAGCAGGTCCCCGAGGCCGCCGAACCCGACGATGGTCCCCACCGTCGTGAGGGCGATCGCGGACACGGTGGCGACACGCAGCCCGGCGAACGCGGCGGGGAGCGCAAGCGGCATCTCGACCTTCCACAGCATCCGCCACCGGCCGAAGCCCATCCCTCGCGCCGCGTCCCGCACCTCCTCCTCCACCGCGTCGAACCCGGCGAGCAGGTTGCGGACGAGGATCGTCAGCGAGTACAGGACGAGGCCCGTGATCGTCGTCGCCGCCGACAGCCCGGTCAGCGGCAGCAGCAGCGAGAACATCGCGAGGGACGGCACGGTGTACAGCGCCGTCGACACGCCGAGCGTCAGCGGTCTCAGCTTGCGCCACTGCTGGGCCAGCACGGCCAGCGGGACCGCAAGCACGACGCCCAGCAGCACGGCGACCACGGTGATGAATAAGTGCTGCCGGGTGGCGGCCCACAGCTCCGGCCCCCGGGTGGTGACGTACAGCGGGCAGATCCAGTCGTTGCGCAGGAGGCAGTTGTCCGGAACCGTGGCAGCGTGAACGGAGGCAGCAGAGGCAAGGGCAGTGGCCCGCACGGCTCCGACGCTACCGAAGAACCGATGATCCGCCTCGAGAACGTCGGCAAGACGTACCCGGACGGGACCGTCGCCGTCGCCGGCCTCGACCTCGCGGTGCAGCGCGGCGAGCTGGTGGCGCTCGTCGGCCCCTCGGGCTGCGGGAAGTCGACGACCCTGCGGATGGTCAACCGCCTCATCGAGCCCACCTCCGGCCGCATATTCCTCCACGGGGACGACGTCACGCGGGTCGACCCCGTTCGGCTGCGGCGGCAGATCGGCTACGTCATCCAGCGCGTCGGGCTCTTCCCGCACCTGACCGTCGCGGACAACGTCGCGGTGGTCCCGCGGCTGGTCGGCTGGGACCGCTCGCGCATCCGGTCACGGGTCGACCAGATGCTCGACCTCGTCGGGCTGCCACCCGCGACCTACCGGGGCCGGTACCCCCACGAGCTCTCCGGTGGGCAGCAGCAACGTGTCGGGGTGGCCCGCGGACTGGCCGCCGACCCGCCGGTCCTCCTCATGGACGAGCCGTTCGGCGCGGTCGACCCGATCGCCCGAGACCGGCTGCAGTCGGAGTTCCGCCGCATCCAGGGCGAGCTGCAGAAGACCGTCCTGTTCGTGACCCACGACGTCGACGAAGCGGTGCGCCTCGCCGACCGCATCGCGGTGTTCAGCGTCGGAGGCGTCCTCGAGCAGTACGCCGACCCCCGCGTCGTCCTCGGGGCACCGGCGAACGAGTTCGTCGCGGACTTCGTCGGCGCCGACCGCGGCCTGCGCCGGCTCGCCGTCACACCGATCGACGCCGAGGACCTCGAGCACCCTCCGACCGTGCTGCTCGACGACCGCGCGGACGTCGCGGGCGGGGCGATCGCCCGAGCCCCCGAGCCGTACGCCGTCGTCTTGGACGCCGCCGGTGGGCTGCGGGGCTGGGTCTCGGCCCGCCACCTCGCTGCCGGAACAGGGACCGTCGCCGACCACGCCCGGCGCTTCGAGCAGACCGCCGAGCTGGGCGACTCCCTGCGCCGTGGGCTGGGCGAGATCGTCCAGCACGACGCGGGCTGGCTTCCGGTGGTGGACGGCGGCCGGTACGTCGGCGTGCTCACCCCCGGCTCGGTCTACCGGGCACTGCGCCGAACGGTCCCGGACGACGTCCGCGAGTCCGAGCCGGCACAGCTGCGGGGCGGCTGACCCCGAGTCCGAGGCAGGCGGGGGAGGGCGGGAGCCGATCAGTGGTGCGTGCTGAAGTGGTCCAGGTCGTCGTCCGGGCCCGGGGAGGTCCGGTCCTTGTCGTCCGGCGGCAGCTTGCACCACCGTTCGGTGACGAGGCCCGCCGTGACCATCAGCACCCCCGCCACCACCGCGAGCCCGGCGAGCAGGAGGCGCTCGCGACGCGGCTCGATCTCCAGGTCGCCGGCGACGGTCAGCCCCTGACCCAGGTACCACCCCGCGAGCAGGGCGCCGGAGTGGCTGGCCGCCTTCGCGAGCACCGCCGTCCGGGCGGCCCGCAGCGGGTCGAGGGGGCGTGACCGGTCACCCCGGTTCCAGCGCCGGACCGGCCGCCCGATCGCCAGCACGGCGACGGCGATCACGACCATCGCCGCGATGGCGGTGACGGGAAGCGGCATGAGCGACCCTGCGGACTCCAGCACCCGCGTGACGGACCAGCCGAGAACGGCGCCGACGAGAGCGAGCAGCAGGAGGCTGCGCAGGCGTGTTGCGGTCATGCTCGGCCCTCCGCGTCCTCGCCACCGGGACGGCCCCGGCCGCCCTCGTCGTCCCCGAGGCGGGACGACGGCAGCCGCAGCAGCAGGTCGTGGCGCGTACGGACGCCGGTCCGGTCCGCAGCCCGGGAGGCCAGCGTCCCGACGGGCCCGCCGTCCGGGCCGGGAAGCGTCGCCTCGGGGTCGAGCCGCGCCCACGGCGCGAGCACGAAGGCACGCTCGTGCGCGCGTGGGTGCGGCAGGGTGAGGTCCTCCGCCGAGCTGAGCAGCGAGCCGAACGTGATGACGTCGACGTCCAGCGTCCGGGGGCCCCACCGAATGCTGCGCTCTCGTCCCTGCTCCGCCTCCATGCGCTGGCAGCGGGCCAGCAGGTTCCGTGGCGAGAGCCTGCAGCGCACGAGGACGACGGCGTTGAGGTAGTCGGCCTGCTCGGGTCCTCCGACGGGCTCGGTCTCGACGACGGGCGAGACGGCGACGACCTCCAGCCCGTCCTCGCGGGCGATCCCGTCGACCGCGGCCTGCAGGTGGGTCAGCCGGTCGCCGAGGTTCGACCCCAGCGCGAGCACGACCTCGACCGGGCCGGAAGGTGCAGCGTCGAGGTCGACGGCACGCACCGGGCTCGTCACGACTCCTCCCGCTCGCGGTGGATCCGCAGGACGACGTCGTCGAACGGCACCTCGATCGGCGCCTGCGGCTTGTGCACGGCCACGTCGACGGCCCCGACGGCGGCATGGGACAGGACGGTGTCGGCGATCCGGGCGGCGAGCGTCTCGATGAGGTCGACGGGCTCACCGGTCACGACGTCGTGCACCTGCCCCGCCACGACCCCGTAGTGGACGGTCCGGTCGAGGTCGCCGGTGCGCCCGGCCGCCCGGGTGTCGAGGTGCAGCACGAGGTCGACGACGAACTCCTGACCCTGCTGACGCTCGTGCTCGAACACGCCGTGGTACCCGTGGGCGCGCAGGCCGTAGAGCTCGATCCGGTCCAGGGAGCCCGTCATGCGTGGTTCCCCGCGGGCGAGGCGTTCTGCTGCGGGCGCGCGGACCCTGCCCGCCACGCCGCCGCGACCTTCACGGCTGCCACTGTGGGCGCCACGTCGTGCACACGGACGCACCACGCCCCTGCGGCGGCCGCGAGCGCGCTCGTCGCTGCCGTGGCGTCGTCCCGTTCGAGAGGCGGCGCCGGGTCACCGGTACCTCCAGCGAGCAGGTGCCCGAGGAAGCGCTTCCGGGACGCCCCGACGAGCAGCGGCAGCCGGAGGGACTCCAGCTCGGAGAGCCGCGAGAGCAGCGCCCAGTTGTGCTCGGCGTTCTTGGCGAAGCCGAGCCCGGGGTCGAGGACGAGCTGGTCGGTGGAGACGCCGGCGGCCAGCAGGTCCTCGACTCGTTGCTCCAGCTCCCGCCGCACGTCGGTCACGACGTCCTCGTACACCGCGAGCGACTGCATGTCCCCGCTGTGCCCGCGCCAGTGCATGAGCACGTACGGGACGGCGCGCTCCGCCACCAGAGCGGCCATCTCGGGGTCCGCGAGCCCGCCGCTGACGTCGTTCACGAGGACCGCACCGGCGTCGAGACCGGCAGCCGCGACGTCCGAGCGCATGGTGTCGACGCTGACCAGCGCACCCCGCGACGACAGCTCGGAGACGACGGGGACCACGCGTCGGAGCTCCTCGTCGACCGGGACGCGGTCCGCTCCCGGCCGCGTGGACTCCCCGCCGACGTCCAGCAGGTCCGCGCCCTCCTCGAGCAGGCGGACGCCGTGGCGGACGCCCTCCTTGGGCTCGAGCCAGCTGCCGCCGTCGCTGAACGAGTCCGGCGTAACGTTCACGACGCCCATGACGAGCGTGCGCCTGCGGGCGGTTTCGGGAGCGAGGTCCGCGACCCGCACGGTCACCGGCCCAGCATGAGGCTGAGTGCCTCGGCACGGCTCGCGGCGTTGCGCAGCTGCCCGCGCATCGCCGACGTCACGGTGCGGGAGCCGGGCTTGCGGACCCCCCGCATCGACATGCACAGGTGCTCGCACTCGACGACGACGATGACGCCGCGGGGCTCGAGGCTGTCCATCAGCGCGTCGGCGATCTGGGACGTCATCCGCTCCTGCACCTGCGGCCGCTTCGCGTACACGTCGACGAGCCGGGCCAGCTTGGACAGGCCGGTGATCTTGCCGCTCTGAGCCGGTATGTACCCGATGTGGGCAAGACCGTGGAACGGCACCAGATGATGTTCACAGTTGTGCGTGAGATGCCCCGCGATCAGGAACGTGGGGAAGGGTTCGCACTCGAAGCTGTAGACCGTGAACGGCTTCGCCCCGGTCGCGGGCCGCCTCCTCACGCTCCTGACGGCAACCCACTGTGACTCCACGAGGTCGGTCCGGTGGTCCTCCTGGTGAAAGCCGTGACGCCGGAACCAGCTGTCGGCGATGTACAAGGCGGATCCAGCACCCGCTCGCGGCGAGAACCTGGCTCCGATGACCGTCGCGAGATCCTGCAGGAAGGGCGTGTTGGCACTGATTACT
>JBKHWX010000198.1:0-4999 GCA_046566325.1 Actinomycetes bacterium
GCTACGAGGTCTCGCCCGTGCTCTGGCGGAAGGTCCGGGCCGGTCTGTCCGCCGGCCGGGTGCAGTCCGTCGCGACCAGGATGGTGGTGGAGCGCGAGCGGGAGCGGATGGCGTTCCGCTCCGCGTCGTACTGGGACCTGACCGGCGAGTTCGCGCCGTCCGAGGGTGGCACTGCCTTCGCGGCCCGGCTGGTCTCCGTGGACGGCGACAAGGTCGCGACGGGCCGTGACTTCGACGACCGCGGCCAGCTGAAGAACTCCTCGCCGGTCCTCCTCGACGAGGCAGCAGCGAAAGCACTGGCGGGCGGGCTGCGGGACGCCGACTTCGCCGTCCGCAGCCTCGAGACCAAGCCGTACACGCGCCGTCCCGCCGCGCCGTTCACCACCTCGACGCTGCAGCAGGAGGCGTCCCGCAAGCTGCGGCTCTCGGCACGGCAGACGATGCGCGTCGCGCAGAGCCTGTACGAGAACGGCTTCGTCACGTACATGAGGACGGACTCGACCGCGCTCTCGTCGGAGGCGGTCGGCGCGGCCCGACGCCAGGCCGGTGAGCTGTACGGGCCGGAGTTCGTGCCGGACAGCCCCCGCATCTACGCGAACAAGTCGAAGAACGCGCAGGAGGCGCACGAGGCGATCCGCCCGGCCGGTGACTCGTTCCGCACTCCTGCCCAGGTCGCGGGGCAGCTTCGGGGCGACGAGTTCCGGCTCTACGACCTCATCTGGAAGCGGACCGTCGCCAGCCAGATGGCCGACGCGAAGGGCTCGACGGCAACGGTGCGACTGGGCGCGGTGTCGTCGGCGCGCGACGGCGCGCCTGCCCGGGACTGCGAGTTCGCCGCATCCGGCACGGTGATCACGTTCCGCGGCTTCCTGGCCGCGTACGAGGAGGGCCGCGACGAGGACCGCGACGCCGACGAGAGCGACGCCGAGCGCCGGCTCCCGGAGATGACGTCGGGGCAGCCGCTGGACGCCCGGGAGCTGAGGCCGGAGTCACACCAGACCTCTCCGCCGCCGCGGTTCACCGAGGCCAGCCTGGTGAAGGCGCTCGAGGAGAGGGGGATCGGGCGTCCGTCGACGTACGCGTCCACGATCTCGACCATCCTCGACCGCGGCTACGTCGCGCACCGGGGGACCGCGCTCGTGCCCACCTGGCTCGCCTTCGCGGTGACGAGGCTGCTCGAAGAGCACTTCGGCCGGCTCGTCGACTACGACTTCACCGCCACTGTGGAGGAGGACCTCGACCGCATCGCCGCCGGGCAGGAGGAGCGCGTCCGGTGGCTCCAGGAGTTCTACTTCGGCGGCGAGGCGGGCCACCTCGGGCCGGAGGGGCTGAAGGCGCTCGTCGAGGACCTGGGCGAGATCGACGCGCGCGGCATCAACTCGGTCGACATCGGGACCGGGATCACGCTGCGCGTGGGGCGCTACGGCCCCTACCTCGAGATGCCCGGCGAGGGCGGGGAGGAGCCGCGGCGGGCCGGGGTGCCGGACGACGTCGCACCGGACGAGCTGACGGTCGAGAAGGCCCGTGAGCTGCTGGAGAACCAGGGGGACGGCGACCGCGAGCTCGGCGTGGACCCGGCGACGGGCCGCATGCTCGTCGCGCGCGCCGGCCGGTTCGGGCCGTACGTCACCGAGGTGCTGGACGAGGACGAGGCCGCTGGGAAGAAGGCACCGAAGCCGCGGACGGCGTCCCTGTTCAAGTCGATGCAGCCGGAGACGGTGACGCTGGACGACGCCCTGCGGCTCCTGTCGCTGCCCCGGCTCGTCGGGACCGACCCCGCTACGGGCGAGGAGATCCTGGCCCAGAACGGGCGCTACGGCCCGTACCTGAAGAAGGGGACGGACTCGCGCTCGCTCGAGAGCGAGGAGCAGATCTTCGACGTCGGGCTCGACGAGGCCCTCGCGCTGTACGCGCAGCCGAAGCGCGGGCGCGGGCGGACGGCGGCTGCCCCCCTTCGTGAGCTCGGCGACGACCCCGTGTCCGGTGAGCCGGTCGTGGTCAAGGACGGCCGCTTCGGCCCGTACGTCACCGACGGGAAGACGAACGCGACCCTGCGAAAGGACGACGCGGTCGAGTCCGTGACGCTGGAGCGGGCGGCCGAGCTGCTCGCGGAGAAGCGGGCCCGAGGGCCGGTGAAGCGCCCCACGAAGAAGACGGCCGCGAAGAAGACGACCGCGAAGAAGACAGCTGCGAAGAAGACAGCGGCGAAGAAGACAGCGGCGAAGAAACCTGGCTAGGGACAGCCCGCTCGTGCTCACTGAGTACAGCAATGCTCACCGGATGCACGGCTGGATGCCTTTTTGCGCTGCATCCAACGAGCAATGCTGCAGCCGGTGAGCACGGGGTGAGGCCTGCGCGGCACTCAAGGGAGTGTCAGTGGCGGCGGATACCCTGAGTCGATGAGCGAAGGCGGCGCAGGAGGCCGGATGGACCGCGGGAAGCCCCTCGCGTCGTCCTCGCAGCCGCCCGCGGGCTCGGAGGACGTCACCGAGGCCCTGCCCACGGGCAGCAGGCCCGCCGGCGACGAGATCCGGGCTCGGTCGGCCGCGAGGGTGCCGTCGTCCGACGACGTCACCGAGGCCCTGCCCACGGGCAGTACCGCCTTCGGCGACGCGGGCGACGCGCTCCGTGCCGGGGAACAGGTGGCGGACACGGTGTCGGGCGCGCCGCTGCAGCGCGGGGGAGCGAGCGGGGCGGGTGCGAGCGCCGCCTGGAAGGCCGGCGCCGGCGACCGCTACGCCAAGCACGCGGAAGCGCCCGACCACGACGTGCGGGGCGTCCTCGCGATCAGGCCGTTCAGGCAGCTCTGGCTGTCCCTCGGCCTCTCCAGCTTCGGCGACTGGCTCGGCCTGCTCGCCACCACGGCGATGGCCGGCGCGCTGGGCGCCAAGTCTGGTTACGCACAGGCCAACCTCGCCGTGTCGGTCGTCCTCATCCTTCGCCTGGCACCGGCCATGCTGTTCGGCCCGATCGCCGGGGTCGCCGCCGACAAGCTGGACCGCAAGGTCAACATGGTCGTCGGCGACGTGCTCCGCTGCGCCCTGTTCGTGTCGATCGCGGTGGTCGGCACCCTCTGGTGGCTCTTCGTCGCGACCGTCCTGATCGAGATCATCGGTCTCTTCTGGATGCCCGCGAAGGACGCCACCGTCCCGAACCTCGTGCCCAGGGAGCGGCTCGAGGCCGCGAACCAGCTGAGCCTCGCGACGACCTACGGAACGGCTCCGTTCGCGGCCCTGCTGTTCAGCGCGCTCGCGCTCGTCTCCGGCGTCCTCGACAACTTCGTCAGCTTCTTCGGGGGCTCCAACGACCTGGCGCTGTACTTCAACGCGCTGACCTACCTGGTCGCCGCCGTGGTCGTCGCGCGGCTCGACATGCCCCGGCACGCGCAGCCCGGTGAGACGACCGACGTGACGCCTGCGGAGAACGCGGGTCTCTGGAAGACGATGACCGAGGGGTGGGCCTTCATCGGCACCACCCGCCTGATCCGTGGCCTCGTCGTCGGGATGCTCGGCGCCTTCGCCGCCGGCGGGTTCGTGATCGGTGTGGCGCCGACGTTCACTGCGGACCTCGGCGCCGGCTCCGCCGGCTACGGCGTGCTGTTCGCCAGCGTCTTCACCGGGTTGGCCTGCGGGATGTGGGTCGGCCCGCGCCTGCTGGCCGACCTTCCCCGGTGGCGCCTGTTCGGGCTCGCGATCATCACTGCGGGTCTGTTCCTGGTGCTGGTCGCCCTGATCTCGAACATCGTGCTCGCGGCCCTGTTCACCCTCGGGCTGGGCGCGGGAGCCGGCGTGGCCTGGGTGACGGGGTACACGATGCTGGGGCTGGAGGTGGCCGACGAGATCCGCGGCCGCACCTTCGCCTTCGTGCAGTCGGGCGCCCGGGTGGTGCTCGTCGCCGTGATGGCCTTCGCCCCAGCGCTCGCGGCCGTCATCGGCACCCATCACTTCGTCCTGACCCGGAACGTGACGCTGACCTACAACGGGACGGCGTTCACGCTGCTCTTCGCTGCGCTGCTCGCGATCGGCATCGGCATCCTCGCGTACCGCCAGATGGACGACGGCAGCGGCGTGTCGCTGCTGGAGGACCTGGTCAGGGCGTGGCGAAGACGGCACGTCGCACAGCCGTTCCCGCCACGCCGGCCGCACCCGGGTTTCTTCCTGGCGCTGGAGGGTGGTGACGGAGCCGGCAAGTCGACGCAGGTCGGCCTGCTGGAGGGTTGGCTCGAAGACGACCTGGGGCACGACGTCGTGCTGACCCGGGAGCCCGGGGCCACCCCGCAGGGCCAGCGGATTCGCGAGCTGCTGCTGCACGGCGACGACATGCCCCCGCGCGCCGAGGCTCTGCTCTTCGCTGCCGATCGCGCCCACCATGTCGCCACGGTGGTCCGGCCGGCGCTGGACCGGGGCGCCGTTGTGGTGACCGATCGGTTCGCCGACTCCTCGATCGCCTATCAGGGCGCGGGACGAGAGCTGGACAGCGACGAGGTCGCCCAGCTGTCCCGATGGGCGGCGGAGGGCCTCTGGCCGGACCTCACCGTGGTCCTGGACGTCGACCCGGTCACCGGACGGCAGCGCCGAGCGGTCAGCCCGGAGAGGTCGAAGGACGACCGGATGGAAAGCGAGGAGGACGAGTTCCACGACCGCGTGCGCGAGCACTTCCTCGCCCTCGCGCGCCGGCATCCGCGCCGGTATCTCGTGGTGGACGCCACCGGGGACGTCGACGCCGTCCAGAAGCAGATCCGGGAGCGCCTGACCGCCATGCTGCCCCCGTCCCCGCGCCACCTTGCCGAGGCCGAGGAGAAGGCTCGCCACGAGGCGGAGGAGAAAGCCCGGCGCGCGGCCGAGGAGAAGGCGCGCCGGGAGGCGGAGGAGAAGGCGCGGCGGGAGGCGGAGGAGCAGGCGCGTTGCGAGGCCGAGGAGAATGCCCGCCGCGAGGCCGAGGAGAAAGCGCGGCGGGAGGCCGAGGAGCAGGCGCGCCGGGAGGCGGAGGAGCAGGCGCG
>JBKHWX010000199.1:0-8170 GCA_046566325.1 Actinomycetes bacterium
GCTCGGGGTGAAGGTCGTCCAGGACGAGCTTGTTCTCACGGGCATCCCAACGGACCAGCACGCCGGCGCCCC
This sequence comes from Actinomycetes bacterium, assembly GCA_046566325.1. Lineage (GTDB taxonomy): Bacteria > Actinomycetota > Actinomycetes > Actinomycetales > BWSM-131 > BWSM-131. The sequence goes on from JBKHWX010000199.1 coordinate 73, forward strand.
GCACCGGGATGCGCTCCATCGCGTCGAAGTCCATCACGACCCGGCCCGACTGCTGCCCGACGTCCGGCAGGTAGTAGTGCTGCCGGTACAGCCCGCCGCGGTCGGTCATCCACTCCTCGAACTGCCTGTCGTGCGCGTCGAGCACGGGGTCGACGACCTCCCAGACCGCCGCCTCGCTCTTGCGGTGGAACTCGCCGAGCCGCGCAGGTTCCCGCCCGTCCTCCTCGGGCGCCTCCTCGAGGAAGGGAGCCGGGTCTCGGATCGCCTCGAGAACCCGCTTGTGCACCCCCTGGAGCCAGTCCCGGTAGCCCCCGCCCTCCGGCACTCCCGTCTGCGAGAGGAGGTCCATCAGGTTCTCGCGCGCCGACTCCTCGTCGGGCGACCCGTCGAGCATCCGGCGAACCTCGGCTTCGAGCTCCGCCAGCTGGCCCGTCTCCACGCGATAGCCGATGCCCTCGTCGAGGGCCTGGCACGGGTCGAGCACGAAGTCTTGGAAATAGGGGACGAATGCGCCGAACGCATCATGGAAGAGCGGGTAGTCGTCGCGGGTGTGTATGCGTCTCATGATTTGGGTTTCTCCAGGTACGAAGTGAGGATGTGCAAGGTTCCGTGCTCCCGGGTGAGGACCACGAGCACGTCCCGGGACGGCACGGTGAGGTAGCCGCCATTGCCGTCCGGGTAGACGACGCTTCCTGACATCGCGGGAGCGGAGGCTCTCAGCCTGAGGGTGTACGGCTTACCGCTACCGGCCGCGAACTCCCTTAGGGACGCCTCGTTGTGCCGCAGCACCATTGTGATCTCGCGTTCAGCTGTTTCCACGTCGTTCCAGTGGGATACCTCCGGCGGCTGGTAACCCCGCGTCAGGTCGTCTTCGAGCGTGCCGTTCTCCAGCCGGTCGATCTGGTACTCCTCGTCGACGTTGACGTGCCGGCGGATCGTGTGGCCGAGGTAGTAGTGCTCGTGCGCCTCGAGGTCGACGCCGGCGAGCATCTCGTCGACCGTCTGTACGCGAGGCCGCGGAGCGTCTGGGTTGGCGACGTTCCTCTCCCAGTGCTCGGGCCTGTTCATGCCCTTGAGCGCCTTGCGGATCAGCGTCCCGCCGACGACGGACGCCAGGGCTCCGACGCCGTGGCCGTACTGCCCGTCCTGCCAGTACTCCCAGCCGGCCGTCTCCTTCCCCGTCTCGACCGGGTGGGCGATCTGCTCCCGCCATCCCTGGACAAGGGCGCGGAGAAGGTCGTCGGTCTTGGTCGGGTCGGCCCAGACCGTGGCCACCGCACCGGCGATGGCCACCGTCGGCTCGACGAGGCCACGTTCCACCCACGTCTGGACGGCGTCCCCGACGTGGTCGGAGAAGCTGCGCGGCCGGCCCTCGAAGTCGGGCAGGCGCTCCAGCTCGTCGCTCAGGCTCAGGACGGCGAGGTCGTACCGACGCCGGTGCTGCTCGTAGCGAGCCCATACGTCGTCCACCTCGGTCTGGGCGGCCGCCTCGACCCCGGGAGTCGGGTCGGCGACGACGGCAGCCTGGCGGACGAGAGCGCGTTCGAGGTCCGAAGCACAGGCCCGCATCCCCGCCAGAGCGAGCTGGACGTCGTCCACATAACGGTCGACGCCGGCGGACACCGAGCGGGCGAGCCCGGCCAAGAGGTCAGCGCGCTCGGCCGCCCGTGCCCGCTGCCCGTAGTACGCCTCGGACGCCGCTCCCGACCAGCCCTGCGGTGCGGTCTGCTGGAGCCGCGCGAGCGCCTGGGCACCGAGCCCGCCAGCTCGGCGCAGCCGCTCAGCCGTCGTCCGGGCCGCGTCGAGGTCGACGACCGGCACCGCCATCGGCGAGACCGGCTGGGCAACCGCCGTCACCGGAACCACGATCGGTCGCTGCGGACGTACCGCTCCGCCGCCGACGCGAGCTCGCCGGCCAGCTCCTCGAGAGACTGCGTCGCGGCGAGCGAGAGCTCGTCGAGGCGCTCTACCGCGCGACGGACACGGGCCTGAAGAGCCGGCTCGTCGGCCCACTCCCCCGGCTGAGGGAGAGAGCAGACGTCGCCACGCGCCGTCCTCGCCATCTCAGCTGCCTCATGAAGCGAGGCACTCGCCGTCCACAGCTCGGACGGGTCGACTCCAAAGCGCACACGATGGAGTTTGCCGACGTTTGCTGTAGGACGACGTCGTCCTGTGGAAAACCCTGCAGGACGACGCGAGATGGGTGCGCTAGAAGTTGATCATATGTCCCGCGAGGCCGTGGATCGCCTCCTGGATCGCCTCGCTCAGTGTCGGGTGGGCGTGGACGTTGCGGCCCACCTCGTTCACGGTGAGGTCCCACTTCTGGGCGAGGGTCAGCTCGGGCAGGAGCTCGGTGACGTCGGGGCCGATCATGTGGGCGCCGAGCAGCTCGCCGTACTTCGCGTCGCTGAGGATCTTCACGAAGCCGACGGCGTCCCCGAGACCGTGCGCCTTGCCGTTGGCGGTGAACGGGAACTTGGCCACCTTGACGTCGAAGCCCTGCTCACGCGCCTGCGCCTCGGTGTACCCGAAGCTCGCCACCTGCGGCTGGCAGTACGTGGCCCGGGGGATCATGACGTAGTCGAGCTCCATGGTCTCGGCGTCCGCGATCGTCTCGGCGGCGATCACGCCCATGGCCTCGGCCGTATGGGCGAGCATGAGCTTCGACGTCACGTCCCCGATGGCGTAGATGTGCGGCACGTTCGTGCGGCAGCGACGGTCGATGTCGATCGCTCCGCGGTCGGTCAGCGCCACCCCGGTCTTGTCGAGCCCGTAGCCCTCGACCCGCGGCTTGAAGCCGATCGCCTGGAGCACCTTGTCCGCCTCGAGGACCTGCTGCTGGTCGCCCTTGGTCACGGTGACCCGGACGGACGAGCCGGTGTCCTCGATGTTGTCGACGCGGGTGGACGTCAGGACCTGGACGCCGAGCTTCTTGTACTGCTTGGCGAGCTCCTTCGAGACCTCCTCGTCCTCCAGCGGGACCATCCGGTCGAGGAACTCGACGATCGTCACCTTGACGCCGTAGTTGGCGTAGACGTAGGCGAACTCGACGCCGATCGCGCCGGCACCCGCGATGATCATGCTGCTGGGAAGCTGCTCGGTGAGGATCTGCTCCTCATAGGTCACCACGCGGTCGCTGAGGGACGTCCCGGGGATGAGCCGCGTCGTCGCTCCCGGGGCGAGGATGCAGTGGTCGAACGTGATCGTCTCGCTGCCGCCGTCGTTCAGGTCGACCTCGAGCGTGTGGTCGTCCGAGAAGGTCCCCCAGCCTCTGTACTGGGTGATCTTGTTCTTCTTCATGAGGAAGTGCACGCCCTTGACGCGCCCGTCGGCGACGGCGCGGCTGCGCTTGAACGCGGCCCCGAAGTCGACCTTCACCTCGCCGCCGGTGTCGATCCCGAACGTCTTGGCCTGCTTTGTCACGATGTTGGCGAGCTCGGCGTTGCGCAGCAACGCCTTCGAGGGGATGCAGCCGACGTTGAGGCAGACCCCGCCCCAGTACTGCTTCTCCACGATGGCCGTCTTCAGCCCCAGCTGTGCTGCACGGATGGCCGCGACGTACCCGCCGGGACCAGCGCCGAGGACCACGACGTCGAAGTGTGTGCTCACCCGCGCGATCCTATGAGCGGGCGAGCGAGGTCGGCACCTTCGTCGGTCGTCGTGTTGCCGATCTTCGTGTTGCCGCGAGGTTCGTCCCCCGCGAGCGGGAGGTGCCCGCTGACGATCCTGTTGTTGCAACCGGGCAAATCCGGCGCTACAGCAGCCAGTTCGTCAGCGAACCGGGTCGGGGGTGCAGCAGCCGTCCCCGTCGAGCCCCCCGGCTAGCATGCGCCGAGGGCGAGCCGCGCGGAGTGAGCGATCCGCTCCCAGGGACAGTGCCGCTGTCCGAAGCGCCTCCACTGAGAAGACACGACCCGAGGGAGATCCTTTGGCCACGCTGACGCTGACCAGCAAGGACGTGAAGGGCCTGAAGGCGCATGCGGTGGTGGTCGGCGTGGCAGCGCCGGCGGGCGAGGGGAAGCCTCCGACGCTGCTCGCCGAGGACGCCCTTCCCGGGTCCCTCCGGTCGTCGTTGGTCTCGTCGCTCGAGGCCCTCGGAGTCTCCGGCAGGCAGGACGAGGTGCGCCGCGTCCCGGCCGGGGGCCAGCTCGCCGCACCGGTCGTCGTCCTGACCGGGCTCGGCAAGGTCGGCCCGAACGGGCCGGACCCGGAGGCGCTGCGCCGGGCGGCGGGAGCAGCCGTTCGCGAGCTCGCCGGCACCGCCTCGGTGGTCCTCGCCCTGCCGGCCGACGAGGTCAGCCAGGCCACGGCGGTGGCGGAGGGAGCGCTGCTCGGCGCCTACTCGTACCGCCCCTACAAGAAGCGGACGACGTCAGCCAAGAACGCGCCGGTCGAGACTCTGCAGCTGGTCACCGACAAGGCCAAGGACAGGACCCTCAAGGCGGCGGTGGATCGGGCCCACGTGGTCGCGGAGGCCGTCGCAGCGACCCGGGACCTCGTCAACTGCCCACCGCTCGACCTCTTTCCGGCGGAGTTCGCCGACACCGCCACGGACCAGGCGAAGGGCCTACCGGTCAAGGTGACGGTGCTCGACGAGAAGGCGCTGGCCAAGGGCGGCTACGGCGGCCTCATCGGCGTCGGCCAGGGCTCCTCGAGGCCGCCTCGCCTGGTCAAGCTCGCCTACTCGCCCAGAGGCGCCAAGAAGCACGTCGCGCTCGTCGGCAAGGGGATCACCTTCGACTCGGGCGGCATCTCCATCAAGCCCGCCGCGGGGATGGAGACGATGAAGTCCGACATGGCCGGTGCGGCCGCCGTCCTCGAGACGGTGCTCGCCGCGGCCCGCCTCGAGCTCCCCGTCCGCGTGACCGGGTACCTCTGCCTCGCCGAGAACATGCCCTCGGGGACGGCGCAGCGCCCGTCCGACGTCATCACCATCTACGGGGGCCGAACGGTCGAGGTGCTCAACACGGACGCCGAGGGCCGTCTGGTCCTCGCCGACGGCATCGTCGCCGCCAGCGAGGAGAACCCCGACGCCATCGTCGACGTCGCCACGCTGACCGGGGCACAGGTCGTCGCCCTCGGCAAGCGCGTGTCGGCCGTGATGGGCGAGGACGGCCTGCGGGAGCACGTCCGCAGGGCGGCGGAGGCCGCCGGCGAGCAGTTCTGGCCGATGCCGCTGCCCGAGGAGCTCAGGAAGCCGCTCGACTCGACCGTCGCCGACATCGCGAACATCGGCGACCGGATGGGCGGGATGCTGTCGGCGGGCCTGTTCCTCAAGGAGTTCGTCGGCAAGCGGGGCGGCGCGAGCGCGGCGGACGACGCCGAGCAGATCCCGTGGGCGCACCTGGACATCGCCGGCCCCGCCTTCAACGACGGCGCGCCGCACGGCTACACCGGCAAGGGGGGCACCGGGGTCGCGGTGCGGACGATGCTCCGCCTGCTCGAGGACCTCGCATAGGGCTCGCGAAGGCCGGAGGAACGGACCAGGCAGGGTCCCCGGGGCGGACCCCCCGTCAGCCCTCCCCCGCCTGCTTCTGCCGCGCGTTGTACTCCCTCATGGACGACGGGTAGCCGCTCAGGTTCACGTCGTAGACGCGGATCCCCAGCTTGCGTGCGAACTCGGTCGCGGTCTTCGAGTCCGGCACGGGCCGACGGGTCCACTCGCCGTCCTTCGCGACGAGCAGCAGCGTCGTCGGCGTCACGGTGGTGGCCGGCTCGATGAACGCCTCGACGTCCTCCCGGCTGCGGGCGAACTCCTCCAGATGTGCACGGTGGCGGCCCCGCTTCTCCCCCGCGGGCTCGCCGGGTCCGCGACCCGAGCGGCTGCTGCGCAGGCGCGAGAACAGGCTCATCGCCGTCCACCTCCCTCCTGCAGTCGTCTCGTGTAACCAGCCGGGCCCACCCCGGAGTCGGGCGTCGGGGCGTGACGCTAGCGCGGCGCTCTCGCCCGGCTGCCACCCAGAAGGACGTCCGAGGGCCTCCTGCTGTTCCGCGAGGCTGTCCTGCGCCTCGGTATGAGCCCCGTTGGGGTTAGTGCCAGGATGGGCGACCGAACCGCACCCCAGCGCAAGGAGCGTTCTGTGCCGGATGCAGCCGACGGGCCGGTCTTCGACGTCGTCGTCCTGGGAGGTGGCAGCGGGGGCTACGCGTGCGCGTTCCGTGCCGCCGAGCTGGGCATGTCCGTCGCCCTCGTGGAGAAGGGCAAGCTGGGCGGGACCTGCCTGCACAGCGGCTGCATCCCGACGAAGGCGCTGCTCCACGCGGCGGAGGTGGCCGACGCCGCTCGCGAGAGCTCGCAGTTCGGTGTAAAGGCGACCTTCGACGGGGTCGACATGAGCGCGGTCAACTCCTACAAGGACGGCGTGGTCGGCCGGCTCTACAAGGGGCTGCAGGGGCTGGCGAAGGCACACAAGATCACCCTGGTCGAGGGCGCCGGCCGGCTCGTCGGCCGCGACGTCGTCGAGGTCGACGGCAAGCGCTACCAGGGCCGGAACATCGTGCTGGCCAGCGGCTCCTACGCCAAGACGCTCCCCGGGCTCGAGATCGGTGGACGCGTCCTGACCAGCGACCAGGCCCTGCAGCTCGACTGGGTGCCCGAGCGTGTGGTCGTGCTGGGCGGAGGCGTGATCGGGGTGGAGTTCGCGAGCGTCTACCGGTCCTTCGGAGCCGACGTCACGATCGTCGAGGCCCTGCCGCGGCTCGTCCCGGGCGAGGACGAGGCGAGCAGCAAGGCCCTGGCGCGGGCCTTCCGCAAGCGGAAGATCGCGTTCAGGACGGGCGCTCGGTTCGCGGGCGTGGAGCAGTCCGAGGACGGCGTCACGGTCCGGCTCGAGGACGGCGAGTCGCTGGAGGCGGACATCCTTCTCGTCGCCGTCGGCCGCGGCCCCGTGACCGACGGCCTGGGCTACGAGGAGAACGGGGTGGCCACCGACCGGGGGTTCGTGGTCACGGACGAGCGGCTACGAACGAGCGTGCCCGGGATCTACGCACTCGGTGACATCGTCCCCGGGCTGCAGCTCGCGCACCGCGGCTTCGCCCAGGGAATCTTCGTCGCCGAGGAGATCGCGGGGCTGGAGCCCGTGCCGATCGTGGAGACCGGGATCCCCCGGGTGACGTACTGCGACCCCGAGGTCGCCTCCGTCGGGCTCACCGAAGCGCAGGCCCGCGAGACGTACGGCGAGGAGAACGTCGAGACCTACGAGTACAACCTCGCCGGAAACGGGAAGAGCCAGATCCTCGGGACCACCGGCTTCGTGAAGCTCGTCCGGCAGAAGGACGGGCCGGTCGTCGGCGTCCATGCCGTCGGGGCCCGCATGGGAGAGCAGATCGGCGAGGGCCAGCTCATCGTGAACTGGGGGGCGTTCCCGGAGGACGTCGGCCAGCTTCTCCACGCCCACCCGACCCAGAACGAGGCCCTGGGCGAGGCGCACCTCGTCCTCGCCGGCAAGCCTCTCCATGCGCACGGCTGAGACCCGGGCAGACTGACCCCTCACAAGATCGCTCGACCAGACGGACCCACTCCATCCCGCCAGACTGAACGCACAGAACGGCCCACCAGGCCGCACGACCGTCCGGCTCAACGGACACGGAACGGAGAGTACATGGCCGACGTCCAGATGCCCGCACTCGGCGAGAGCGTCACCGAGGGCACCGTCACCCGTTGGCTGAAGCAGGTGGGCGACCGCGTCGAGGTGGACGAGCCGCTGCTCGAGGTGTCCACGGACAAGGTCGACACCGAGATTCCGTCTCCGGTGGCCGGAGTCGTGCAGGAGATCCTCGTCGACGAGGACGAGACGGTCGAGGTCGGCGCGAAGCTTGCCGTCGTCGGGGACGCCGCTGCGGGTCAGTCCCAGGGGGGCGCTCCCGCTGACCAGTCGGCTGAGCAGCAGGAGGAGGCGGCTCCACCGGAGGAGGCGCAGCCGGAGGAGACTGAGCCCGCGCGCACCTCTGACCAGCCGCAGCAGGCGCAGCAGCCCCGCGAGACGGAGGCCCAGCCGGCTCAGCAGGCCAGCAGTCAGCAGGCCGGTGGCGGGGGTGGCGGCGGGATCACGACCCCCGTGACGATGCCCGCCCTCGGGGAGAGCGTCACCGAGGGCAC
>JBKHWX010000200.1:0-5484 GCA_046566325.1 Actinomycetes bacterium
CTCCGGTCGCGATCGACGAGATCAACAACCTGGACGACGCGGAGGACGTGCGCATCGTCCTGCGGTACGAGCAGGCTCACAAGGACCGCAAGGGTGTGTCCGCCGCCGCCGAGCAGCGCCTCACCGAGCTGGCCGAGGAGTCCGTGAACGCCTGACCCGAGGGCCTCGACGAGGCTGCTTGGAGGAGGCTGGAAAGGGCCGGGACCTGGAAGGGGTCCCGGCCCTGTCGTGTGCCCGGACGTCTGGACCCTGGTCGCACCATCAGGACGCTGGACGGGGCGGCAGGGGTCCAGAGGTGGGTGGTGGGCTCACGCGGCGGTGGGGGTGAGTACGGCCACGGGGATGACCCGGTCCGTCTTCTGCTCGTAGCCGCCGAAGGTCTTGCCCTCGTCGACGAAGCGCCGCCAGATCCGGTCGCGCTCCTCTCCGGAGGTGAGACGGACCGTCACCCGCTCACGCCGGCCGCCGATCTCGACGCTGGCGGCGCCCGCGGCCCGCAGGTTCTGGAACCACTGGGGGTCCCGGTCGGCTCCGCCGGCCGAGCCGGTCACCGCCCAGCCGCCTCCCTCCTCGAGGTAGCAGACGGGCGTGGTGTGGGGCTTCCCGGACTTGCGGCCAGGAACGGTGAGCAGCAGGACGGGCAGGCCGGACATCCGGCCCCATACGCGGCCTTTGGTGGCGCGGTAGACGGCCATGTTGACCGCTGTGCCGGCGCGCATGACGGCGGCTGGAGGGTTGGCCATGTCAAACCTTCCTGTTCGGGGCTGGGGGCTCGCGGGCGGTTCGCGCCATTCTCGTCCGGACCGGCGCCGCTGCAAGCAGACATCTCAGTACGTCGGGGTGCCTTGCGGAGGCCCCGCCTCGATCCTCGCGAGCAGGCGGCTCAGCGCGTCGTCGTCCATCCGCCAGTCGGACTCGACCCACCACGTGGCACCCACGGCGGCGAAGGCGCTGACCTGCTCGTAGCCGTCGCCCCCGGGCTCGGTGACGCCCTCGACGACGACGTCGTAGCCCTCCCATGCCAGGCCCGCGGCTTCGCGGAGAGCACGGACCCGTGCGACGACGTCCGTCAGGGCGTCGGGGGTGAGCCGGTCGTCCGGGCCGAACCCGACGACCGTCGGGAGGAGGCCGTCCCAGCGCGCCGCTCGAGCGAGGGACCTGTGCGACGGTGAGGCCCCCACCACCCAGACCGGCACGCGGGGCTTCTGGACCGGCGGGGGCGGCGGCATGAGCGTCGTGGGCCTGACGTCGTAGTGGCTGCCGGAGAACTCGAACGGCTGGCCACGCATGAGGCCGTCGTAGACAGCGAGGCCCTCGTCCAGCTTCTCCGCGCGCACGCGCCGTCCCTCGTCGCGTTCGAAGGCGAGCCAGTTGTCGTGCAGCGCGCCGAGCCCGACGGCGAGCTGCACGCGCCCGCCCGAGAGGTCGTCGAGGGTGGCGACCTTGCCGGCGAGCTCCCACGGGCGGACCCGGGGGAGCGGGGTGAGCATCGTGTCGAGCCGGATCCGCTCGGTGACCATCGCCGCGGCGGTCAGGGTCACCCAGGCGTCCTGCCCCCAGACCGCCTCCCACGTGAAGATCGCGTCCCAGCCGGCGTGCTCGGCGCGGCGCGCGGCATCCGCGAACTGCCGGGCCGAGCCAGTGCTCATGACGAAGCCGTAGCGCATCTCAGCAGGATGCCCGTCGCCGTGCGGCCCCGCCCCTCCCTGCCGTGATCGTGCAGTGTGGCCACCCTCGCGCTGGGGGCTGGGCACCCGTCCCTGCCGTGATCATGCAGTGTGGCCACCCTCGCTGGGGCTGGGCACCCGTCCTGTCGTGATCATGCAGTGTGGCCACCCTTGCACATAGCAACGCCTCTTGGCGCTGGGAGCTCGCGGGGCGTCCCCCAAGCGGGACAGGGTGGCGGGAATGCGTGATCACGAGGTAGCGGGTGGCGGGATTGCATGATCAACGCGGGAGAAGGCAACGCAGGGTGGGCGACGGTCACCCGCGGGGGCGGAAATGCATGATCAACGCGGGTGGGAGGCGACGCAGGGTGGCGGGAATGCATGATCACGAGGTAGGGGGTGGCGGGATTGCATGATCAACGCGGGGTGGGGAGCCAGACCGTGACGTCCGTCGGCACCGCGAGCCTGCCGTCGGCGTCCCGCTCGAGCTCCTCACTGCTCAGCAGGACGTCGGCCCCCTCGGCGAGCAGCACAGCCTGCTGGCCGAGGTTGGCGACCACCGTGACGTCCCGGTTCCGGAGCCGCAGCACGTCGGGCTCGCTGGCGTCGTCCGGTGCGTCGACCCAGGCGAGGTCACCGGAGCCGAGACCGAGCTCCCGCCGCAGCCGCAGCGCCGTTCGGTAGAGCTCGAGCGTCGAGTCCGGCACGCCCTCCTGGACGTCGGCGGCCAGCTCGGCGTAGGACTCCGGCTGCGGCAGCCACGTCGCGTCAGTCGGGCCGAACCCGAGGGACGGCGCGTCGTGCCGCCAGGGCATCGGGATGCGGCACCCGTCCCGGCCCAGCTGCTTCCCCTCGGAGCGGAAGTACGTCGGGTCCTGCCGGACGTCGTCCGGCAGCGTCGTGTGCTCCGGCAGGCCGAGCTCCTCGCCCTGGTACAGGTAGGCCGATCCCGGGAGGGCCAGCATCAGCAGCGTGGCCGCACGCGCCCGGCGCAGGCCGACGGCGGCGTCCGGCTGCTCGTCGCGTGCGCCGATGCCGTTGGGCCGCCTGGTCCCGACCGGAAGGCCGAACCGCGACGCGTGGCGGACGACGTCGTGGTTGCTCAGCACCCACGTCGTCGTGGCGCCGACGGCGTCGTTGGCCTCCAGCGAGTCGTCGATGGCGGCCCGCAGCGAGCTCGCCCGCCACGACGTCTCCAGGTACTCGAAGTTGAACGCCTGGTGCATCTCGTCCGGGCGGACGTACCGGGCCAGCCGTGTCGCCGGCTCCACCCACGCCTCGGCGACGAGCACGCGCTCGCCGGGGTAGGAGTCCACGAGCTCGCGCCACTCCCGGTAGATCTCGTGGACGCCGTCCTGGTCCCACATCGGAGGCCGCTCGCCGGTCGCGTTGACGCCGTGCATCGAGCTCTGCGGGAGCGTCCACTCCGGCAGGCCCTCCGCCTTCACGAGCCCGTGGGCGACGTCGACGCGGAAGCCGTCCACCCCCCGGTCCAGCCAGAACCGCATCACGTCGAGCAGCTCGTCGCGGACCTCCCGGTTCTGCCAGTTGAGGTCCGGCTGCTTGGTGTCGAACAGGTGCAGGTACCACTGGCCCGGGGTGCCGTCCGGCTCCGTCACGCGCTCCCACGCAGGTCCCCCGAAGACGCTGCGCCAGCTGTTCGGCGGCAGCTCCCCGCTCGCGCCGCGGCCGTCCCGGAAGATGTACCGCTCGCGCTCCCGGCTGCCCGGGCCTGCAGCGAGCGCCTCGACGAACCACCGGTGCTCGTCCGAGGTGTGGTTGGGGACGAGGTCGACGATCACACGGATGCCCTGCTCGTGCGCGCACCGGACCAGCTCGTCCGCGTCGTCCAGGGTGCCGAACACCCGGTCCACCGTCCGGTAGTCGGCCACGTCGTAGCCCGCGTCGGCATGAGGCGAGGCATAGAACGGGGACAGCCACACGGCGTCCACCCCGAGGTCGGCGAGGTAGCCGAGCTTGGACGTCGCACCCCGCAGGTCCCCGATCCCGTCACCGTCGCTGTCCGCGAAGGAGCGGGGGTAGATCTGGTAGATGACCGCGGACCGCCACCACTCGCGGTCGGCGGACGCGCCGTCCCTCTCGCGGTCCCGCTCGTGCACCGGAAAGAGGTCGAGCGACATCCCCTACTCCTCGAACGAGTTCACGAGCGAGTGTGCGGCACGCTCCAGGTAGTCCCAGAGCAGCGACTCATGGAGCGGCGACAGCGACAGCTCGCTCACCGCGGTGCGCATGTGGCTCAGCCACAGGTCACGCATGCGCGGCGTCACCCGAAAGGGGTGGTGCCTCATCCGCAGCCGCGGGTGGCCGCGCCGCTGCGAGTACGTCGTCGGGCCGCCCCAGTACTGCTCGAGGAACATCCGCAGCCGTTCCTCCGCCGGGCCCAGGTCCTCCTCCGGGTACAGCGCCCGCAGCTCGGGGTCTCCCGCGACCCCCCCGTAGAACCGGTGCACGAGCCGCGAGAACGTCTCGTGGCCGCCCACCTCGTCGTAGAAGCTGCGCTGGTGCAAGACCTGTCCCTCGGCTGTCACCGTGCCATTGTCCCAGCCGCTCTGCTGTGATGATCCCGTGCCCGTGTCCCGCGAGGTCCCTGTCGCCGTCCTCGACGCCTGCCGCCCGTCGCTGGCCGCGCTGTCGGCGCACGAGCGCGAGCTGTTCGAGCTGCGGCTGCGCCGCTGGTGGCCGGACCTGCTCGAGGGGCTCGCCGGGACGTACGACCACCCGGACGAGCTGGCGTGCCGGGTCGCGACGATCGCGGCCGCGGGCTTCGCCGCCAGGGACGGCGAGCTCAAGACGCTCGACCTCAAGCGCTCCCTCGAGCCCGACTGGTTCCAGCGCTCCGACATGATCGGGTACGCCGCGTACGCGGACCGGTTCGCCGGCAGCATCCCCGGCGTGGCCAGGCGCGTCGGCTACCTGGAGGCCCTCGGCGTCACCTACCTGCACCTCATGCCCCTGCTGCGCCCGCGGGACGGCGACAACGACGGCGGGTACGCCGTCGCCGACTACCGGCGGCTGCGTGAGGACCTCGGGACCGTCGACGACCTGCGCGCCCTCGCGACCAGCCTTCGCGGAGCCGGCATCAGCCTGTGCATCGACCTCGTGCTCAACCACGTCGCACGCGAGCACCCGTGGGCGGTCGCGGCTCGCGGTGGCGACGAGCGGTACCGGCGCTTCTTCCACGTCTACCCCGACAGGGCCGTGCCCGACGCCGTCGACGCCTCGGTGCCGGAGGTGTTCCCCGACTTCGCTCCCGGCAACTTCACCTGGGACGACGAGCTCTCCGGCTGGGTGTGGACGACGTTCAACTCCTGGCAGTGGGACCTCGCCTGGGACAACCCCGAGGTCTTCTGCGAGATGGCCGACGTCGTGCTCTTCCTCGCCAACCTCGGCGTCGAGGTGCTGCGCCTCGACGCCATCGCCTTCCTGTGGAAGCGCGTCGGGACGACATGCCAGAACCAGCCCGAGGTGCACTTCATCACCCAGGCGCTGCACGCACTGACCCGGATCGCCGCGCCGGCGACGATCCTCAAGGCCGAGGCGATCGTCGGCCCCGCCGACCTCGTGGCGTACCTCGGCCAGGGTCGGCACCACGGCAAGGTCGCCGACCTCGCCTACCACAACAGCCTGCTGGTGCAGATCTGGTCGATGCTGGTGAGCCGCGAGGTGGACCTCGCCGTGCAGGCGCTCGGCGCGATCCCCGTCATCCCGAGCTCGACCGCCTGGATCACGTACCTGCGCTGCCATGACGCCATCGGCTGGGCGGTGGACGACGCCGACGCCGCGTCCGTCGGCCTCT
>JBKHWX010000201.1:0-9206 GCA_046566325.1 Actinomycetes bacterium
CGGTGGAGAACCTGTCCGCGTCCGAGTCCCGGATCCGCGACACCGACATGGCCCAGGAGATGGTCCAGTTCACCCGGTCCCAGATCCTGTCCCAGGCCGGCACCTCCATGCTCGCCCAGGCCAACCAGCTCCCCCAGGGCGTCCTCGCACTGCTCAGGTGAGCTGACCCGCGGCACCGGTGGGACGGCGCCGCCATCGAGCTGAGCTGAACAGGGGGGATCGGCTCAACCCGGTCGCCCCTCGTGCCGACGATCGGTACGAGGGGCGACCGGGCGCAGTAAGCCTCCGGGCCGGGCATCGCAATCCCGAGAGCGGTGCCCGGTCCGGGTTCCAAGCCGAGACACAGGCGACACGGACTTTCGACATCCCGATGTCGGCAGCGCAGATGTCGGCCCACACCGGACGGGAGGATGAGCATGGGTGGGATGACGGTCGACGGGCTCGCCAGCGGCCTCAACACCAGCGAGCTCATCTCGCAGCTGATGCAGGTCGAGGCGACCACCCAGACACAGCTCAAGAGCCGCGTGGCTGCCGCGAACAAGGTGATCACCGCGCTCCAGGGCGTGAACACCCGTGCCGCCGCGCTGGCCACCTCCGCCAACACGCTCGCCGACGACAAGACCTGGTCCGCACTGAAGGCGACCTCCAGTGACTCGAGCATCGCGATCACCACCGCGACGGGCGCGGTCCCGGCATCGGCCACCATCGACGTCCTGAGCACCGCCAAGAGCCACTCTGTCGCGACCTCCGCGATCGTGTGGCCACCGGTCGACGGCTCCGACACCACCCCTGGACCTCACGTCGTGATCCGCCGCGGTGAGGAGACCTTGCTGGACCTGACCGCCGCGAACCAGGACCCCACGGTCGTCGCCGCCGCCATCAACGAGAAGAAGGCCGGCGTGACCGCGATCGCGCTCCAGGTCGAGCCGGGCAAGTACCGCATCCAGATCACGTCGGCCGACAGCGGCGAGGCCGGCAGGTTCACGGTGGACGGCCTCGGCAGCGACGTGTCGGTCGTGCGCAGCGGCGAGGACGCAGTCGTCTCCCTCGGCACCGGCCTCACGGTGAGGTCCTCGACGAACACCTTCAAGGACGTCCTGCCGGGCACGACCTTCACGGTCGGCAAGGAGAACGTGACCGGGGCGCTCCTGTCCGTCCAGCAGGACAACCAGGCCGTGACCAAGGCCGCCGCCGACATGGTGAGCACGGTCAACATCCTGCTGTCGGACATCAAGTCGCAGAGCCGTGCTCCTGCAGCCGCCGGAGACACGGCCGGCATCCTGCTCGGCAACTCGACCGTGCGCGGCCTCACGCAGTCGCTGCTCAGCGCCATGTCGGGGTCGATCGGTGGCGACACCGTGGCGACGACGGGCGTCCAGATCACCCGTGACGGAGCTGTCACCTTCGACGAGCAGGCGTTCTCGAAGCTCCTGACGGAGGACCCGGAGAAGGCGAGGTCCCTCGTCACGGCGCTGGCCAAGCAGGTGGCGAGCGTCGCCGACGCCGCCAGCAACTCCACCACCGGGTCCCTGACGCAGCTGATCAGCAGCCGCCAGGGGATCGTGAAGGACCTGGGCGTCCAGATCGAGAGCTGGGACACCCGGCTCGCCACCCGTGAGACCGCGCTGCGCCGCCAGTTCTCGGCCCTCGAGGTCGCCCTGAGCAACATGCGCAGCCAGTCCACGTGGCTGTCCGGCCAGCTCGCCGGGCTCACGTCGACCCGCTGACCCGCGCACGGGCGACACCATCAGCAGACAACCAGGTACCAAGCCAGAGATACCAACGCCAGACGTACCAACGGCAGACAACCAAGGAGAGCAGTATGTACGCTCCCGCCGCGGCCCGGGCGCGCTTCGTGGACCAGTCCGTCAGCACGGCCTCGCCGTCGCGTCTGGTGACGCTGCTGTACGACCGGCTGTGCCTCGACCTCGCACGCGCGGAGAAGGCCCAGCGGGACGGCGACCGTCCCGAGGCGCACAACCAGCTCGTGCACGCTCAGGACATCGTCAGCGCCCTGCTCGACGCACTCGACCGCTCGTGGTCGGGAGCCGCACAGCTGGCGAGCATCTACCAGTACCTGCTGACCGAGATGGTGGGTGCCAACCTCTCCCAGGACCCCGCCAGGACGGCGTCCTGCCGGGAGCTCGTCGAGCCCCTGCGGGAGGCGTGGCACGACGCGGCGCGGATCGCCGGCTCGACAACAGCGGCGGGCTCGTCCTCGCTCGCCTCGTCCATCGCCTGACCGGTGATCCGATGCCACCCGACGGTGACGCGAGCTGGGACGACGCCTGGTCCCGCGCGCTGAACGACATCGAGATGGACGTCGAGGCGGCCGAGCAGCTGCTGCTCGCCGTCCGCTCGGGCCGGGAGCTGCCGTCGTCCCAGCAGCTGCTGCAGCGACGCTGGGAGGCGCCCCGCGGCCTCGGCCCGCTCCCGCTCCCGCTCGTCGCCCGCGCGAGCGCCCTGCTGGAGCGGCAGCAGGAGGCCTCCCGGCGCCTCGCCGAGGCCTGCCACGTCAACCGCCGTCACGCGCGCGTCGCCGTTGCGCATCGCAAGGCCGTGCCCGCGGCACCCGTGTACCTCGACGTCGCGCTCTGAGCTAGGGCTCGCCGCGCTCGGCCCGCCGTTCGGGTGCACACGTCCTGCTCGTCGTGCAACGATTCGATAGGCCCATCGGACGCCAGGCGAGGGCGGAACGTCGATGCAGACAGCGAGACGGCTTCCATGAACGGCGACCGCGCGCGGCCCGGCGGTTCGGTGACGCGGCAGCCGCGAGCAGCAGAGCAGGTAGCTGACCACGAGCCGGAGCACGGGACCCATGTCGGCACGGCGCTGATGGTCGCCGCCCTGGGGGTCGTCTTCGGCGACATCGGCACGAGCCCCCTCTATGCCCTGCAGACCGTGTTCACGATCGACAACGGCGCGGTGCGACCCACCCCGGACGACGTGTACGGCGTCATCTCGCTCATGTTCTGGAGCGTGACGCTGATCGTCTCCGTGAAGTACGTGACCGTCCTCATGCGCGCCGACAACGACGGCGAGGGCGGCGTGATGGCCCTGGCCGCGCTGGCGCAGCGGCTGTACGCCGGACGCGGACGAGCGCCGCTCCTGCTCGTCGTCGGGGTCGTGGGCGTGTCCCTCTTCTACGGCGACTCGGTCATCACCCCCGCGATCAGCGTGCTGTCCGCCGTCGAGGGCCTCGAGGTGTCGGCGCCGAGCGTGGCCCACCTCGTCGTGCCGATCGCCGCGGTGATCCTCACTTTTCTGTTCATCCTGCAGAGGTTCGGCACCGGCAAGGTCGGGCGGCTGTTCGGGCCGGTCATGCTTCTGTGGTTCGGCGCACTGGCAGCTGCCGGACTGAGCCAGGTCATCCACTACCCCCAGGTCGTCGAAGGGCTCTCACCGACGTTCGCTGTCGCGTTCGTCGTGGCACACCCGGTCATCACCTTCATCGCGATGGGCGCGGTAGTCCTGGTGATCACCGGCGCGGAGGCCCTCTATGCGGACATGGGACACTTCGGCCGCCCCCCGATCCGGCGGGCGTGGTTCTTCGTCGTGTTCCCCGCGCTCACGCTCAACTACCTCGGCCAGGCAACCCTGATCCTGACCTCCCCGCAGGCGATCGCGAACCCCTTCTTCCTGCTCGTGCCCAGCTGGGCGCGGATACCGATGGTCGTCCTGGCCACCGTCGCCACCGTGATCGCCAGCCAGGCGGTCATCTCCGGCGCGTTCTCCCTCTCGCGGCAGGCGATGCAGCTCGGGCTGCTGCCGCCGCTCACGGTGCACCAGACCTCCGAGCGCGAAGGCGGGCAGATCTACCTGCCGGCCGTCAACGGGTTGCTGTTCCTGGGCGTCATGGCGGTCATGCTCACGTTCCGGTCGTCGGCTCGGCTGGCCACCGCCTACGGCGTCTCCGTCACCGGAGCCCTTGTCGTCGACACCATCCTCCTCCTGATCGTGGCTCCACTGCTGTGGCACTGGCGGCCCTGGCAGGTCGCGATCGTCGCTGTCGCCTTCGGCGGCCTGGAGGGGACCTTCCTGGCCGCGAACCTGTCCAAGGTTCTCCACGGTGGCTGGGTGCCGCTGCTCATCGCCGTGGTGATCCTCACCGTCATGACCACCTGGCAGCGGGGCCGGCACCTGGTCATGACCGAGCGGCGAGAAGAGGAGGGATCCCTGCCGGCGTTCGTGGAACAGGTCCGGACCAAGTCGATCCCGCGCGTCCCCGGCGTGGCCGTGTTCCCCCACCCGAACAAGGACACGACTCCCCTGGCCCTGCGCGCCAACGTGGAGCACAACCACGTCCTGCACCAGGACGTGATCATCGTCTCTGTACGGACCGCCAACGTCCCCCATGTCCCGCTCTCGGAGGCGTTCACCCACGACGACCTCGGGTACGCGGACGACGGCATCCAGCACCTCGACGTCCGCCTCGGCTTCTCCGACGACCCCAACATCCCCCGTATCCTGCGCGCCGCGTGCACCATGAACATGCTCGAGCCCACGTTCACCGAGTCCGAGCCGGTCTCCTACTTCGTCTCTCGAGGTGCCATCCGGCCGACGCGCGCGCGCGGGATGTGGCGGTGGCGCAAGAAGCTGTTCGTCGCCCTGTCACACAACGCCGCCAACCCTGCCGCCCGCTTCGACCTGCCGGCGGACAGGACCGTCGTCATGGGGAGCGACATCACCATCTAGCGGGTGCCTCCCGTAGCCGGGCGCGGCTCACCCGAGCGGACGAACCTTCCCCGAGCCGCTTGTACACGTCCTCGACAAACATGATCGTGGCGGCGGGTTCACAGGGGGGTAGACGGCGGACGTGACGTACTCCTTGGCGGACGTGCCCGCCCTCGGCTTCGACCTCGTCCGCCTGCCACGCGGCCCCGACGTCGCCCGCGTCCTCGTCCTCGCCCTTCGAGCCGGGCCGACGGACCTCCAGCGGCTCGCGGCCCACCACCCCGGCCCGGTGCGGCGGGCACGCTGGCAGCGGGCGCGTGCCGCGGCCACCCGCGAGAACGCCGTCGAGGCCGCGCGTGTGGCGTGGCGAGCGCAGTCGATCGCACCCGAGCAGCGGGTCAGCGGCAGGCTCGTGGAGCGGCTGGAACGTGCCCCCCTCGGTGACCTCGACGACGTCGACCGGCTGGTGAGGCACGGCGTCCTCGACTGGACGTGGCGAGAGGGGCAGGCGTCGCAGGAGGGGAAGGCGCCGTGGGAAGAGCGGGACGACGCTGACCTCGTCGCCACGCAGCCCTCGGCCTCGGTACGCGCCGCGGACGTCCTCGTCGACGCGGCAGCCGCCGGCTTCTGCGAGACGCTCCCGTCCGCCCTTCGACGCGAGCTGCGGGCGCCGTTCGACTCGGCGACGGGGATGGGAACAGGAGAGCGGCATCCCGTGGAGCCGGACCGGCTCGAAGCGCGACACGTCGTCCCGCTGCTCGCTCGCCTGCGAGCCGCCGCAGCGGACGAGAGGGACGCCTGGCGGCGTGTCTGCGGGCCCCAGAGCGCCACGAGGGACGACTGGGCCACGGCCATGCGGGACGCCGGGTGGGCGCTCGACGTGAGCGAACGGGTCCGAGCCTGCGCGGCGTGCCAGCTGGAGGCCGTCGTCGCGTTCCGGGAGGCGGGGTTCTCTGCTCGGGACGCGTCCTGGGGTGTCTGGGACGCAGTGGCCGGCGTCGTCCAGGCTCACGTCGTCGCTGACCTGCTCTCGGACGACGCCCGCCGCGTGCTGCTCGAGCCATGGCTCCGCGTGTACGGGAGCGAGCCGCAGTCCTAGCGAGAGCAGCGCACGCCGAGGTGCTCCGACGACGAACGGTCAGGGGACCAGCTCGTCCACCGACTCCACGACCTGTCGCAGCCTCTGCCCGTCCGACTCTGCGAGGTCCTGGAACTGCAGACCGAGGTCCGCTCCGTCGTCGCTGGGACGGCGGAAGCGCACCTCCGACGTGACCGTCACCTCGGCATCGCCGAGGGATAGGAGAATGGTCACCACCTCGAGCTGGAGGGGGACGGGCGGGTCCTGCGGCCCGAGCCGCGGCAGCCGGATCCGGACGCCGCTCTCGCTCAGGTCCACGGTCTCGACCGGGAGCTCGCGTCCACGCCACCTCAGCACGGCCGGGGCCTCGTAGGGGACACGCGGCGTCATGCGCCGGTCCACGAGGACGCGACGGCTCGTGTCCTGGGCGCCGAGGGTGAGCTGTCGGCGGGCCTCGTCGTCCGGGACCTGCGGGGAGTGGACGACGGCCGCGGTGGCTTTCTGCTCCGGCACCACCCGGACGACCGGAACCCGCGCCTGGGCGGCCGTCTCGGACACCTCGGTCCGTGCGCCTCTCCCGACGTCAGGGTTCTCCGGAGCGGCTGCCTCGACCTGCCCCGACCCGAGACCATCACGCTCGGGCTTGTCGAGCTCGGGCTTGTGGAGCTCGGGCTTGTGGAGCTCGGTCTTGTCGAGCTCGGTCTTCTCGGGGGCGTCGTCGAGCTCGGTGTCGTAGAGCTCGGTCTCGTCGACCTCTGGTCGCCTCTGCGAACGTGCGCTGGCGGCTCCGAGCCCCTGCGGCGGCGCGGCCGGCCGCCGGCGGTGCCGCGAGAACACCCATCGGGTGCACGCCGCGCCGGTCACGAACAGAGCCGTGATGGCGACCCAGGCGAGCGAGAGGCCCTCCGCACGTCGGGTCATCGGCGAGCTCGCAGCTGCGGGGCGACTCGTACGGGTGGTAGAGGCGGGGGGACGACGGACACTGCTGCCACGCGTGGTGTCCGCAGTGATGTCCGTCGTCTTCGACACGCCGGCGGGGGACGTCGTCCGGTCACCGACCCGAAGCCGCTCCTCCGACAGGTTCTGCCACGCCACCAGGCACAGGCAGAAGGTCGTGGTGAGGACGAGCACGACCAGCGCGCCGGTCCTGATGTCGGCGCGGTGCCGGGACAGGGCAGCGCCGAGCCGCCGGAACGCGGAGGCCCGGTCCGAACCGGACCGTGGGACGCCGAGAGGCCACCGACTGCGCCGCGAAGAGCGGGGCGTCCCCGCGCTGGGGCCCGTCGCACGTGATGGTGAGTCCCGCGTGTGGGGAGAGTGCATGCCGCTCGGGAACCCTTCGTCGTGGGGCGAGCCCGGCCGTCCTGCCGACGTCGTCGCTTCGAGCGCTCGGGCCTGTTACCTGGTCCTTGTCGGCCGTCCGGCCCGTCTCCTGAGTCAAACGGCGCCGAGGCGGCACCCGTCGTCCGCTCGATCCGCAGAACCTGCCCGTCGAAGCGCGCGATCAGCCGGATGGCGCAAGACCACCGTCGAAGTCGGCGCAGCCAGGAGCGAAAGCCTCAACGATGCCCGCGTACCGCCGATGCCTACTGGTAGTCGTACCCCCCGGAGACAGCCGGTCCGGGCGAAGCACGAAGCTCTGCGGCACGAGGCGGTCTGCCGCCGCGCGCGGGGCTTCCTCCGCCGCAGCCGGCTCCTCGACACAAAGCGCCTCCTCGACGTGAAGGGACACCTCGACATGAAGGGACGCACGGTGACACCAACCCTGTCTGTGGTGACCCCATGAGCTACGACCTCGCCACCCCCGTCGTCGCTGCGCCCGTCGCCGACATGTCGGACGCCGCGACCGCCACTCCGTCTCCGCGTTCGCGTGTGGGCCGGCAGGGCATCTACGACCGCGACGGCGCACTGGTGGCCCACGAGCTGCTGTTCCGCGGGACCTCGGACCTCTCGGCGGAGCTGCCCGTACCCGGCGCCGCCACCTCGGGTGTCGGCTCGTCGGCGTCCGCCCAGGACCGGGCGACCTCGCAGGTCATCGCGGCCACGTTCGGGGACTTCGGGCTGGACGAGCTTGCCGGCGGCCGGCCCGTCTTCCTCAACATGACCCGAGGCTTCCTGGTCGACGAGCTCCCCCTGCCCTTCGGTCCGAAGGGTGTCGTGCTGGAGGTCCTCGAGCACATCGAGGTGGACGACGAGCTGCTGGCCGGGCTCGAGAGGCTGCGGTCACGCGGCTTCTCCCTCGCGCTCGACGACTTCGTCGGCGAGGAGTGGCGCCTGCCCCTGCTCGGCCTCGTCGACTACGTCAAGGTCGACATGCGGAGCCTCGAGCGTGACGTCCCCGAGATCGTCGAGCTCTGCCGGCGGATGGCCCCGGAGGCGAGGCTCGTCGCGGAGGGCATCGAGGACGCCGGGATGCTCGCCGCATGCATGGAAGCCGGTTTCGACCTGTTCCAGGGCTACTTCTTCCAGCGGCCGGCCGTGCTCGAGACGACCCGCCTGTCGCCGTCCCAGATGGTCTGCCTGCGGCTGCTGAAGACCTTGAACGACTCGAACGCCTCCACCGCCGACATCGAGAGAGTCGTCGCGGCGGACCCCGGCCTCAGCCTGCGCGTGCTGCGCACCGCCAACTCGGCGAGCACCGGCGCCATGCGCAGCATCCACTCGCTGCGCCAGGCCGTCGTCCTGCTCGGCCCACCCGCGCTGAGCGCGTGGGTGATGCTGACGCTGATGGGCGGCCTCAGTACGAGCCGGCGGGACGACCTCGTCACGGTGCTGGCCCGGGCGATCTGCTGCGAGACGATCGCGGAGGAGGTCCGCGTCGACCCCGCCACGGCCTACACCGCGGGGATGCTCTCCGGCGTGGCGCAGGTGCTGCGCTCGGACGTCGGCCAGGTCGCGAGCGGCGCGGGGATGGACGCCGAGATGCAGGCGGCGCTGGTGGACGGCGCCGGGCCGCTCGGTGGCATCGTCCGCGCGGTCGAGGCGCACGAGCTCGACGAGCCCGACGCCTCCGAGCGCTGCGGGGTCTCCCCCTTCGAGCTGTCACGCGCCTACCTGTCGGCGTGGGCGAACGCCCTCGCCATCGTGAGCAAGGCGCTGGACCGCTAGCTCAGGCGCCCCAGCCCGCCCGGGTGGCGGGACCGCATGATCAACAAGGCAGTCGTCGTTGATCACGCGGTCTCGCCACCTTTTGCTTCATCCGCCAACGCTCAAGTCGGGGCCGACGCAGCCCGATGACAAGTAACGAGCATGGATCGCTCGCCAGGAGGCCACGGATCGGCCGGAACCTGACTGCACAGATCGGGACCAAACGGCCGTGTTCAACGACGTCACTTCGGTGGCTCTGCACTCCGCGCTGACGGGGCTGGCTGCTCGCCAGCGGACCATCGCGGACAACGTCGCCAACATCCAGACCCCCGGCTTCCTCGCCGGGCGCGTCCAGTTCGAGGACGCC
>JBKHWX010000202.1:0-22864 GCA_046566325.1 Actinomycetes bacterium
AGCGGGCGCTGGCGGTCACCCCGGTCAAGTTCGGCATCTCGTTCAACCTCACGGCCTTCAACCAGGCCGGCGCCCTCGTGCACGTCTACAAGGACGGGTCCGTGCTCATCAACCACGGCGGCACCGAGATGGGCCAGGGACTGCACACCAAGATGCTGCAGGTGGCGGCCACCACGCTCGGCGTGCCGCTGCACAAGGTGCGCCTCGCGCCGACGCGCACGGACAAGGTGCCGAACACCTCCGCGACGGCGGCGAGCTCGGGAGCCGACCTCAACGGCGGCGCCGTGAAGAACGCTTGCGAGCAGATCCGCGAGCGCCTGACGGAGGTCGCGGCCGCGAGGCTCGGGGTCGTCCCAGCGGACGTGCGGTTCGTGGACGGGATCGTCCGCGGGCTCGCGTTCGACAGCGAGCAGGTGCTGTGGGAGGAGATCGTCAACCAGGCGTACTTCCACCGCGTTCAGCTGTGGGCGGCCGGCTTCTACCGCACCGAGGGCCTGCACTGGGACTCCTCCGTGATGCAGGGGGAGCCGTTCAAGTACTTCGCCTACGGGGTCGCTGCGAGCGAGGTGGAGGTCGACGGGTTCACGGGTGCCTACCGGACGCGGCGGGTCGACATCGTGCACGACGTCGGCGACAGCCTGTCGCCGCTGGTCGACCTCGGGCAGATCGAGGGCGGCTTCGTGCAGGGAGCCGGGTGGCTCACGCTCGAGGACCTGCGCTGGGACGAGAGCGACCGGCCCACCCGCGGCCGGCTCGCGACTCAAGCGGCCAGCACGTACAAGCTGCCGAGCTTCTCCGAGATGCCCGAGGTGTTCAACATCTACCTGCTCGAGCACGCCACCGAGGAGGGCGCGGTCTACGGCTCGAAGGCCGTCGGGGAGCCTCCCCTGATGCTGGCGTTCTCCGTCCGCGAGGCGCTACGGCAGGCGGCGGCCGCCTTCGGTCCTGCGGGCACCAGCGTCGACCTCGCGTCACCTGCGACGCCCGAGGCGGTCTTCTGGGCCATCCAGCAGGCGCGCCGGAGCACCGAGCGCGGCCACGTCGAGGAGGGCTCGCCGGGCACCCGGCCGGAGCAGCCGGCTGCGGAGGCGCCCCGGATGGTGCCGTACTCCGAGCTCGTGCAGCACCGCCTGATCAGGACCTGACGAAGCCAGTCGGATCACTAGTCAGTCAGATCAATCACAGGTAGCCAGTCAGAAGCAGAGGACGAGATGGAGTGGCTGAGGGCCGTCGAGCAGCTGCGTGCTGCTCGACGACCGGGAGTGCTCGTCACCGTCGCGAAGGTGCGTGGACACGCCCCTCGCGAGGCGGGCGCCAAGATGGTGGTCTCCGAGGACGGAACGTGGGGCACGGTCGGCGGGGGGAACCTCGAGGCCGTCGCGATCGAGCGGTCCCGGGAGATGGTGGCGACGGGCACGTCGGAACCGGAGATGGTCACGGTCGGCCTGTCCGACAAGGCGCCCTTCCACCACGGCGTGCAGTGCTGTGGCGGGGAGGTGACCGTCCTGCTCGAGCCGCTGCGCGTCGTCCCGGCTGTCGCCATCTTCGGGATGGGGCACGTGGGCCTGGAGCTCGCGCGGATCCTCGCCCGTCACGACCTGGAGCTCCACCTCGTCGACTCCCGGCCGGACCAGCTCGAGCCGGAGCGGCTCGCCGTGCTGGACGACGCGTGCGCGCGCGTGCACGTCCACCAGGTCCCGGTGCTCCCGGAGCTGGTGTTCGGCGAGCTCCCACCCGGTATCTACGTCCTGATCATGACGCACGACCACGCCGAGGACGCGGCCCTCTGCGACGCGGCCCTGCGTGCACCGCAGGTCGGGTCGATCGGCCTCATCGGCTCGGCTGCGAAGTGGGCGCGCTTCCGGCGGAAGCTGGCGGACGTCGGCCACGACGAGGACGCGGTCGGACGCATCATCACGCCCATCGGCCTGCCCGACATCACCGGCAAGGACCCGGCCACGATCGCGGTCAGCGTCGCTGCGGCGCTCGTCCGCGCCTTCCAGGACGAGCCCGCGGCCTCCATCCCGCGGGCGGACGCGCGATGACCCTGTTCCGCGGCACGTTCCTCGACACTCCGGAGAGCCCGTTCACGGGGGGACGTCTACGAGCGGAAGAGGACGGCGGCCTGCTGGTCCGCGACGGCGTGGTCGTCGAGCGCGGGGCCTTCTCCGAGCTCCGGGGCCGGCACGCGGACGAGGACGTCGTCGACCTGTCCGGCGGCCTCGTGCTGCCCGGGTTCGTCGACACCCACGTCCACTACCCGCAGGTCCACGCCCTCGCCGGCCTGGGGATGCCCCTCCTGGAGTGGCTGGAGCGCTGCGCCCTCCCCGAGGAGGCGCGGCTGGTGGACGACGGCTACGCCGCCGCGGTGGCGCGTGAGTTCCTCAGCGGCCTGGCCCAGGCAGGCACGACGACCGCGCTCGTCTTCGGCGCCCACTTCGCGGCCGCCGTCGACACCCTGTTCGCGGAGGCCGAGCGGGCGGGGCTGCGGATCACGAGCGGACTGGTCGTCAGCGACCGGCTGCTGCGGGACGAGCTGCTGACCACGTCGAAGCGGGCCTTCGAGGAGGGGCTGACCCTCGCCCGGCGGTGGCACGACGTGGGGCACACGCGTTACGCGGTCATCCCCCGGTTCTCGCTGTCGTGCAGCGAGGCGATGCTCGACTCCTGCGCGGCGCTGCTCTCGGAGGTGCCGACGGCCTGGTTCACGTCGCACGTCAACGAGAACGTGCACGAGATCGCCACCGTCGCGAGCCTGTTCGAGAGCGACCACTACCTCGCCACGTACGACCAGCACCACCTCGTCGGGCGGCGGAGCGTGCTCGCCCACAACGTGCACCCCACGGACCACGAGCTCGAGCTGCTCGCGGCCAGGGACGCGAGCATCGCGCACTGTCCCACGAGCAACTGCGCTCTGGGCAGCGGGCTGTTCCCGCTCGCGCGCCACCTTGCCGCCGGCGTGCGGGTGGCCCTGGGCTCCGACGTCGGCGCCGGCACCGGGTTCTCCCTGCTCAAGGAGGGGCTGCAGGCGTACTTCGTGCAACAGCTCCTCGGCGAGGAGGGGGTGCATCTGGAACCGGCACACCTGCTGTACCTGGCCACGTCGGCCGGCGCGGACGCCCTGGGGCTCGCCGACGTCGGCAGCCTCGGTCCTGGGCAGCGCTTCGACGCCGTGTGGCTTCGGCCCGGGCCCGGGAGCACGCTCGACGTGGTGCTGCGCTCCGCCACCAGCCCCGAGGACGCGCTCGCGAAGACGTTCGCCCTGGGAACCCCGGCCGACGTCGCCGGGGTCTGGGTGGACGGTTCCGCGGTCGCCGACTCGCTCGCCCCGGCGGAGTAAGGAGCCGCGCCCATCCACGCCCCCGGGTCCGGCCTCCAGAGCGCGACTGCGTCCAACGTGCGGACACCACGGGAGTCGGCGTCCTACGCTGTCGGGACCACGGAGGGCGGGACAGGGACGGCGTGGACCGGGTCGGTCGGGAGGTGAGCTCGTGCGCACGTCGCGGTCCGGACTGCTGCGCAACCCTGCCGAGCTCGTCACCCTAGGCGTGGCCGTGGTGATCCTCGGTGCGACCGTCGCGACGGCGACCGAGCAGAGGGAGTCGTTGGACGCCTCTCCGCAGGCCGAGAGCACCGCCACCGCGGCGGCGAGTCCCGGGCCCGTCACGGGTCGCTCTTCCACCGCTACGGGGACCTCAGGTACGGACGGCGCCGGTGCCGGGAGCGCGACCGCGACCAGACCCGTGGACACGGGCAAGGGCCGGTCCTGGTCTGCGTCGGAGACGAGCCGGGACGCGTCGCGGAGGCTGTCCTGGGCGGACTCCACGCCGGAGATGGAAGAAGGCGGCGCAGCGCCGGTGCCCGGGCAGGTCGACGGCCGCGAGGCCTCGACGGGCAGCTCGTCGAGCACGACGGCGGCAGCGTCTCCGTCGTCCGGTGCCAGCTCGTCGCCGTCAGGTGCCAGCTCGGCGTCGCCGAGCGGCGCCGCCACGTCCTCCTCTCCGACCCTCACCCCGACGCCGACGCCGACCGGGTCCGGCACGGGCTCGGGTACCTCCAGCCCCGCGCCGTCCGGCTCGGGAGCGCCCCACCCGGAACCCTCGGGCAGCCCGACGTCGGGGTCCGGGCCGTCGGGGAGCGGACCCACGGCTCCGGAGCCGTCGAGCTCCGAGCCGTCGGCCCCCGACTCCACCTCGTCGCCGAACCCCAGGTGGACTCCGTGGCCCTCGCCCAAGCCGACGGCCGGCTCCGCGACCCGGACGCCGGAGCCCACCGCGACATCAGAGCCCACGGCGACATCGAGACCGACGGCGACCGGCAAGGAGAGCGAGCGGACGCCCAAGCGCAGACGTCCGTCGTCGCCGACGGCGACGCCTGAACCGACGTAGTCGCTGGTACCAGCTCGTTTCCGGTACCGGCTGGTCGTTAGTACGGGCTTGTCTCTGGTACCGGGGGGCCGCTGCTAGCGGGTGGGCCGCCGCTGCCTGCTCGTGCCGGGCGAGCTCGTGTCCTGCTGGCGCTGCCGGTCCATCGCGAGAGCCGCCGCGCCCACGTTGCCCGCCGCGTTCCTCAGGGTGGCGGGCACGATCGGGGTCCGGATGTCGAGCAGGGGGAGGAACTTCTCGTGCTTCTTGCTGACGCCTCCGCCCACCACGAACAGGTCCGGCCACAGCAGGTTCTCGACCACGGTGTAGTACCGGCGGAGCCGGGCAGCCCACTCCTTCCAGGACAGGTCCTCGCGGTCGCGGGCCGAGTCCGCCGCTCGGCTCTCGGCGTCGTGACCGTCGATCTCCAGGTGACCCAGCTCGGTGTTGGGCACGAGATGTCCGTTCACGAGCAAGGCGCTGCCGATGCCCGTGCCCAACGTCGTCATGATGACGACGCCGTCCTTGCCCTTCGCGGCACCCCAGCGCGCCTCCGCGACCCCGGCGGCGTCGGCGTCGTTGACGACGACCACGTCACGGCCGGTCGCCTCCCTGAGCAGCGACGCGACGTCCGTCCCTATCCACGACTTGTCGACGTTCGCGGCGCTGCGGGCGACCCCGTGCTGCACGACGGCGGGGAACGTCACGCCGACGCAGCCCTCCCCACAGCGCTCGACGATCTCGGCGACGACGGGAGCGACGGCCTCCGGCGTCGCCGGCTGAGGCGTGGGGATACGGATGCGGTCGGCGGCGAGCTCGCCGGTGGCGAGGTCGACGAGAGCGCCCTTGATGCCGGAACCCCCGATGTCGATCCCGATCGCCCCGGCGCCGGTCCGGCCATCGCTCGTGCCGGCGTCCTTCAGCTTCTCGCGCGCGTCCGGCACCGGAACCTCCTCGGTCGCGTCGTCCACAGGGCTGGTCGGGACGGTGGACCCCCAGCCCAGCCCAGCGCGTGTGCGACGGCAACTCGGAAGGGGAACGGGCTGAAGGTCGGCCGTGCACCTTCCCGAGAACGTGCAGGTGCATGCTAGGCCGGCAGCGTCAGCACCTCCGCGCCGTCCTCGGTCACGAGCACCGTGTGCTCGAACTGGGCCGAGCTCTTGCCGTCGCGCGTGACGACGGTCCACCCGTCGTCCCACATCTCGCACTCGTGGGAGCCGAGGTTCAGCATCGGCTCGATCGTGAAGGTCATGCCCGGCTGCATGACGTCCGCGTAGCGGGGCGCCGCGTCGTAGTGAGGGACGATGAGCCCGGAGTGGAACGACGTCCCGATCCCGTGGCCGGTGAACTCCCGGACGACGCCGTAGCCGAACCGTCTCGCGTACGACTCGATCACCCGCCCGATCACGTTGATCTCGCGACCGGGCTTGACGGCCTTGATCCCGCGCTCCATCGCGGTCCGCGTCCGCTCGACGAGGTCGCGGGTCTCCTGGTCGACGTCCCCGACGAGGAAGGTGGCGTTGGTGTCGCCGTGGACACCGAGGCCGTCGAGGACGACGTAGGCGGTGATGTCGACGTTGCAGATGTCGCCGTCCTGAAGGACGGTCGAGTCAGGGATGCCGTGACAGACCACCTCGTTGACGCTCGTGCACAGCGACTTGGGGTAACCGCGGTAGCCGAGCGTGGAGGGGTACGCGCCGTGCTCGAGCAGGAACTCGTGCCCGACCCGGTCGAGCTCGTCCGTCGTGACGCCGGGCGCGACTGCGCCACCGACCTCGATCAGGGCCTGGGCCGCCAGCCGGCACGCGACGCGCATCCGCTCGACCGTCTCGTCGTCCTTGACCTCGGGGCCCTCGAACGGTTCGGGGGCCGGCCGGTCCACGTACTCGGGCCGGGCGACGGAGGCGGGCACGGGTCGGCGGGGCGAGATCGTGCCGGGGGTGACCCGGCGGTCGGTGCTCTGGCGAGAGGCCTCGGCAGGCGCGGTGGCAGCCGGGAAGGACATGCTGGAAGTCTAGGTCGTCGGTAGGTCGGGCCGCCGGTGCGGCGACGGGTGCGAGGAGCTGGAGGGCCGCCATGGCGGAGCAGTACTGGTACAACATCGCGACGAAGCAGGTGGAGGTCGGTCACCAGAGCGACTGGCGCAACCTGATGGGTCCCTACCCGACGCGGGAGCAGGCGGAGAACGCCCTCGAGACGGCTCGCGCCAACACCGAGCGCTGGGACGAGGAGGACCGCCGGTGGAGGGACGGCGAGGACTCCTGAGTTCGTCGCCTTGCGGTCCCAGTTCCTCGGCTTGGGGCCCTACTTCACGACCTTGGGGATTGTGCTCGGTCGGAATCCTTGGTCTGCTGTGATGCACGTGGCGCCGACGGGGAGGCGCCCGCCCCAGATGAGGGAAGCGGTCCAGCCGCCCCGGCTGGACCGGGAGTTGCTGGAGGTTTCGTGAGCAGTCCGACGCAGTCCGCATCGCAGGAGTCCCAGTCCGACGCAGATCGGCCCGGCACGGTGCACGTCTCGTGCACCGTGGCCGCACCCGTCGATCGCGTCTGGGAGAAGCTGATCAGTCCTGCCGGCACACAGGCCCTGCTGGGCGGGGGCGCGGCCCTCGGCAGCAAGGGCGAGTCCTGGCACAGCGACGACGGCTCCCACGGCGTCGTCCGCAGCTACCACCCCCTGGAGCAGATCCGGGTCTCCTGGCACGCGGACGACGCCGCGCCGGGCAGCCTGGTGGACCTGCACCTCGTGCCGGAGGCCGACGAGACGCGGCTGGATCTCGTGCACGAGAAGGTGACGGGCGGGCCGGGGCCGAGCGACCTGCGCGCGCGCTGGACGACGGCGCTCGAGCGCGTCGCGTCGCTCGTGACGCACTAGCCCCCCACCTCGTGGACCCCACCCCCGCGTTGATCATGCAGTCCCGCCACCTTGGCGCGACGTCAGGTGGCGCGATTGCATGATCACGGAGGGGTCCGCATCCCCCCGCGTTGATCATGCAGTCCCGCCACCTTGGCGAAACGTCAGGTGGCGCCGATTGCATGATCACGGAGGGGACGAGACGACCTCCGACGTCGCGAACTACCGTAAGGCGCCGAGCACGGCCATCGCGGCCGCCCGGCCCGGGATCCCGCTCACCCCGCCGCCCCGGCGAGCCCCGGCACCGCAGAGCAACACATTCGGGTGCTGCGTCTCCACACCCCAGCGGCCGACGTCGTCCGGGGTCTCGGCGAACGGCCACTGCAGGTCCCGCTGGAAGATGTTGCCGCCGGGCAGGCCCACGTCGCCCTCGATGTCCAGCGGGGTCCGAGCCTCCAGGCACGGCTCGCCGTCCGCGTCGCGGGCCAGACAGTCCTCGATCGGCTCGGCAAGCACCGAGTCCAGCGACGCCAGCGTCGCCTCGACGGCCCGGCGGCGCATGCCCTCGTTGTCGGCCCGGAAGAGCCTTGCCGGCATGTGCAGCCCGAAGAGGGTCAGCGTCTGGGCTCCCCTCGTTTGGAGGTCGGGGCCCAGGATCGAGTCGTCGGTCAAGGTGTGGCAGTAGATCTCGCACGGCGGCAGCGAAGGCAGCTGGCCGTCCGCCGCCTCCCGGTAGGCGGCCTCCAGCTGTGACGCCGACTCGTTGACGTGGAAGGTCCCGCCGAACGCGGCCGTCCCGTCCGCGCCGTCCCGCAGCCGTGGCAGCCGGTCGAGGACCATGTTGATCTTCAGCTGGGAGCCCTCGACGTCATCCGCCGGTGTCTCGCCGAGCAGTCGCGAGAGCGTGGACGGCGCGCAGCCGGCGAGGACGTGGTCGGCTCGGGCCCCGTGCTCGCGCCCGTCGTCGTCGCGCCAGACGACCTCCGCCTGTCGCTTCTGTCGCGGCGTCCCCGCCGCCGCTCCGGCCGGGTCCACCGAGGCGACGTCCGCTCGGGTGACGATCGTCGCCCCCGCCTGCAGCGCCGCATCCCGAAGGGCACCGCTGACGGCGCCCATGCCGCCGACGGGGACGTCCCAGTCGCCGGTCCCGTTGCCGATCACGTGGTAGAGGAAGCAGCGGTTCTGCTGCAGGTCCGGGCTGTGGAGGCTGGCGAACGTGCCGATCAGGGCGTCCGTCAGGACGGCTCCCCGGACGACGTCGTCTCCGAAGGCAGCGCAGACCGCGTCGCCGACCGGCTCCTCGAAGACCTGCCGCCACGTCTGCTCGTCGTCGACGACCCGCCGGAGCTGCTCACGCGACGGCAAGGGCTCCGTGAGGGTCGGGAACACGCGCTCAGCCATGCGCCCGAGCCGGCCGTAGAGGTCCTGCCAGGCGGCGTAGTCGTCGTCCCCACCGGTGACGTCCCGGAAGCTGCGGGCCGTGGCGCCGGAGCCGACGGTCTCGACGCGCAGCGACGTGTCGCGACCCGAACGCCGGACCGGCGTCCACGAGGAGAACCGCCGGCCGCGAAGCGTGATGTTCAGGCCGAGCTCGTCCACCACCAGTCGCGGAAGCAGCGACACCAGGTACGAGTAGCGCGACAGGTTGGCGTCGACGCCACGAAAGACCCGGTCGGAGACGGCAGCGCCGCCCACGTGGTCGAGGCGCTCCAGCACCAGCACCGAGCGCCCGGCCTGCGCGAGGTACGCGGCGGCTGTCAGCCCGTTGTGCCCGCCGCCCACGACGACGACGTCGTAGCGGGTCGACGAGCGGCGTGCGGAGGTCTGCTCGGTCACCCGGCTCACCGTAGGGGAGGGGAGGCCGGTGGCCGGGTCGGGACGATGGCAGGATCGGCCCGTGCCCGAGATGGTCGACGACGTCGGCAGGCAGGTGAGCCTGCCGCCCGTCTGTGAGCGGATCGTCTCGATCGTGCCGTCCCTGACGGAGTCGGTCGCCGAGACCGCGCGGGACCGGCTCGTCGGTGCGACCGACTGGTGCACCCATCCCGCGGACCTGCAGGTCGCGCGGGTCCGGGGCACGAAGAACCCGGACGTCGGGGCGATCCTCGCGCTTCGGCCCGACGCGGTCCTCGCGAACGCCGAGGAGAACCGCGCGCCGGACCTCGACGCGCTCCGGCAGGCCGGCGTCCCCGTCTACGTCACCGACATCCGAACCGTGGACGACGCACTGGCGTCCCTGGCGCGGATGCTCGGCGCCTGCGGCCTCGGCCGGCCCTCCTGGCTCGACCGGGCGGCGCGCGCGTGGGAGCTGGCGGGCTCGGTGTGGCCCGACGGACGACGCCGCGAGGCTGTCGTGCCGATCTGGCGGCGGCCCTGGATGGCGGTCGGCAGCGACACGTTCACCGGCGACGTGCTGAGGCGGCTGGGTGTGGACAACGTGCTCGAGGACGCGTCCGAGCGGTACCCGCGGGTCGACCTGCAGCGGTTGCCCGAGCACGACCTGGTGGTGCTGCCGGACGAGCCCTACGCCTTCAGCGCGACGGACGGTCCCGAGGCCTTCGCGGGACAGGAGTGCGCGCTGGTGTCGGGCCGGCTGCTCACGTGGTACAGGCCGAGCATGGGCGAGGCGGTGCGCGGGCTGGGGGAGCAGCTGCGGGCGGCGGCGGTGCTGGCCTGAGCCCCGGCCGTCAGGTCAGGACGGCCGCGACCACGAGCAGGACCGGGACCGACAGCACAGTCGTCGCGAAGATCGCGTCGCGTGCGAGGACCGTGGCCCGATCGTACCGGGCGGCATAGATGAAGACGTTCTGGGCCGTCGGCAGGGCGGCTGTCACCGCCACGGCGAGCAGCGCCGTCCCCGTGAGGCCGAAGACCTCCCGCCCGAGCAGCACGGCGACCCCCGGCTGGACGACGAGCTTCAGCACCGTCGCAAGTGCCACCTCTCGGGCCGACCCACCCGCCATCGGCCGTGGCCCCACGCGCAGCGCGATCCCGTACGCGAGCAGGGCCCCGGGGACGGCGATGCCTGCGACGAGGTCCACCGGGCCGGCGACGGCCGCGGGCACCTTCCAGCCGGCGGCCGCGACGAGCAGCCCCAGCATCGAGGCGAGGATGACCGGGTTGCGCACGGGCCCGCTGAGCACCCGGCCGAGCGACGGCCGCGCGCCGGACGAGACGCCGTCCAGGACGGCGAGCGCAGCCGGCGCGATGACGAGCAGCTGCAGCAGCAGGATCGGCGCGATGTACGACCCCTGGCCGAGCACGTAGACGGCGATGGGCAGGCCGAGGTTGCCCGCGTTGACGTACGACGAGCAGAGCACCCCCACGACCACGTCACCGGTCTCCGCACGCCAGACCACCCGCGCCACGGCGGCGTAGACGACGACGCTCACCGCCACGCTGAGGGCGGCGACGGCGAGGTGCGCCGAGAACACGTCGGCGATGTCGGCCTGCGCCAGCAGCTGGAACAGCAGGGCCGGGGTCGCGACGAAGAACACCAGCCGGGCCAGCAGCACCTGCGTCTCGCCGCCGAGCACCTGGTAGTGGGCGAGGGCGAAGCCGAGGACGATCACCGCGATGATCGTGGCGAAGCCCGCGAGCACGCCCTGCATACCGCTCCCGCCGCCGTCAGACCGTCGTAGGCTCTCGCCGCACCTCAGTCTGACAACGGAACGGCGTCAGCCGGACTTGCGGCGGAACGTGCGCTGCGGCTTCGCCGGCCCCGTGTGAGGGTGGGCGACGGTGGGGTTGTGCGCGAGGGGGTCCGCGTGCTTGCCCTGCTTGCGGTCCAGCGCCTCGCGGAACTTCCGCTTCTCCTCCTCCTTCGCGGTCAGGGCGTCGCTCTGCTGCTCGGATTCGGTCATACGGGTAATCCTGCCCGCCCGCGTGGCCGACGCCAACGCAAATACGTCGGGCGCGCCTTCGGACGGGCGCCGCGCTCAGTCCTCGAACGAGTGCTCGTCGGCCGGGAACCGGCCGTCCCGGACGTCCTCGGCGTACTTCCCCGCGGCGCGCAGCAACGTCTTTCGCAGGTCCGCGTACCGCTTCACGAACCGCGGGAGCCGACCGGCGCGCAGCCCGGCCATGTCCTGCCACACGAGCACCTGGGCGTCGCAGCCCGCACCGGCGCCGATCCCCACCGTCGGGATGCGCAGGGTCTCGGTCACCCGCCGGGCGAGCGGTGCCGGCACCATCTCCATCACGAGCGAGAACGCGCCGGCCTCCTCCAGCGCCACGGCGTCCTCCACGAGCCGGTCGGCCGCGTCGCCGCGCCCCTGGACCCGGTAGCCGCCGAGGGCGTGCTCGCTCTGCGGGGTGAACCCGATGTGGGCCATGACGGGGACGCCGGATGCGGTGAGCAGGTCGACGTGCTCGGCCACGCGCCGTCCCCCCTCGAGCTTGACCCCGTGCGCGCGACCCTCCTTGAGGAAGCGGCTCGCCGTCTCCAGCGCCTGCTGCGGGGACGCCTGGTACGACCCGAACGGCAGGTCGGCGACCACGAGCGCGCGCTGCGCCGACCGGGTCACCGCGCGCACCAGCGGCAGCATCTCGTCGACCGTGACCGGCAGGGAGCTCTCGTACCCGTAGACGTTGTTCGCCGCCGAGTCGCCGACGAGCAGCACCGGGATGCCGGCCTCGTCGAAGATCTCGGCCGCGTACTGGTCGTACGCGGTGAGCATCGCCCACTTCTCGCCGCGGTCCTTCATCTGCTGCAGGTGGTGTACCCGTACCCTCCCGGACGGCGGCCGCGCGCCGCCCGAGGACGCGCCCTGCCCGTACGGGGCCGGTTCCGCCGCCTCGGCCGGACCCTGCGTCACCGGTCCGCCACCGCGGGTGGCAGCCCCTCGCGCCGGTCGAGCCGCGTCACAGCGACTCCGCCTCGCGCCAGCGGCTCGTGACCGGGAGCCTGCGGTCGCGGCCGAAGGCGACCTTGCTGATCTTGGGTCCGGGGGCGAACTGGCGCCGCTTCCACTCCGCCCGGTCGACGAGCGCGACGACCTTGTCGACCACCTTCGGGTCGAAGCCCTCCTCGATCAGCTCCGACCGGCCCTTCGCGCCGCCGACGTACTGCTCGAGGAGCGGGTCGAGCAGGTGGTAGGGCGGCAGGGAGTCCGTGTCGACCTGGCCGGGGCTGAGCTCGGCCGACGGCGGCTTGGTGATCGAGCTCTCGGGGATCGGCGGCTTCTCGCCGCGCCGCTGCGCCTCGGCGTTGCGCCACCGCGACAGCTCCCACACCAGCGTCTTGAGCACGTCCTTCAGGGGGGTGTAGCCGCCGACGGTGTCGCCGTACATCGTCGAGTACCCGACGCTCAGCTCGCTCTTGTTGCCCGTGGCGAGCACGAGGCTCCCCTCGGTGTTGGACACCCCCATGAGGACGATGCCGCGGACCCTCGCCTGCAGGTTCTCCTCCGCGACGCCCTCGAGCCGCATGTTGTCGAGGAACGCCTCCACCATCGGCGCGATCGGCTGCACCCGGTAGTCCAGCCCGATGCGCCGCGCCAGCTCGGCGGCGTCGTCCTTCGAGTGGTCACTCGAGTAGCGGCTGGGCATGGAGACTCCGAGAACGCCGTCGGGCCCCACGGCGTCGGCGGCGATCGCTGCGACGAGCGCGGAGTCGATGCCTCCGGAGAGGCCGAGCAGCACCGACCGGAAGCCGTTCTTGCGGACGTAGTCGCGCAGCCCGGTCACGAGCGCCATGTAGACCTCGCCGGTGTCGTCGAGCCGGTCGGCCTTCGGTGGCGGCAGCGGCTCGTACGGCTCGTTCGGCTCGTCCGAGATGGTGACGTGACAGCCGACGGACGCGTCGTCCACTGTCGAGGTGGCAGGGCCGTTGGCGGCGCCGTCCCCACCGGCCGCCGCGGAGTTGACGGCGCGGCCGTCCCCACCGGCCAGCGCGAGGTCGAGGTCGACGACGAGCAGGTTCTCCTCGAACTGCGGCGCGCGGGCGATGACGTCCCCCTTCGCGTCCACCACCAGGGAGTCGCCGTCGAAGACCAGGTCGTCCTGGCCGCCCACGAGGTTGAGGTAGGCGAGCGTGCAGCCCGCCTCGCTCGAGCGCCGGCGGACGAGGTCGAGCCTGACGTCGTCCTTGCACTGCTCGAACGGCGAGCCGTTGAGCACGAGCAGGAGCTCCGCCCCGGCGTCCCGCGTGGCCGCCACCGGACCGCCGTCCTGCCAGAGGTCCTCGCAGATGGCCAGCGCGACGTCCACGCCCCGCACGCGGACGACGGTGAGCTCGTGCCCGGGGACGAAGATCCGGTACTCGTCGAACACGCCGTAGTTCGGCAGGTGGTGCTTGGCATACCGGGCCACGACCTTGCCCTGGTGGAGCACCGCCGCGCAGTTCTGCGGCAGCCCCTTCGGGACGCCGGTGCGCCCGTCCTCGCCCTGGCCGTCGGCGTCCCCGCCCATCTCGGCGTCCGGCCCCTCGGCCCGGTCGAGGTAGCCCACGACGACGGGGAGGTCCGCGTGCCCGGCCTCCGCGAGGTCCTGGGCGAGCTGCTCCAGCGCGTCGCGCGACGCGTCGACGAACGACCGGCGCAGCGCCAGGTCCTCCACCGGGTAGCCGGTCAGCACCATCTCGGGGAAGGCCACGAGGTGAGCGCCGGCCTCGTCCGCGCGCGCCGTCCACTCGCGCACGATGCGGGCGTTGCCTGCGAGGTCACCCACCGTGGGGTCGACCTGGCACATCGCAAGTCGCAGCTGAGGCATGGTTGTCACCCTAGTGACCGGCTACGACGCCGCTACCGCTCGTGGAGCGGGCCCGTTCCCGCCGCCCGTGCCCGCTGGCGCCGTCCAGCCCGGTAACAGCGCCGAAACCTTGCGGTAGCAGACTGCGACGCACGGGCCCTCACACGCGAAGGGATGTCATGGACAGGCAGCAGGAGTTCGTGCTCCGGACGATCGAGGAGCGCGACATCCGCTTCGTGCGGCTCTGGTTCACGGACGTCCTCGGCTTCCTCAAGTCGGTCGCGATCGCGCCCGCCGAGCTCGAGGGCGCCTTCGCGGAGGGCATCGGCTTCGACGGGAGCGCGATCGAGGGCCTCACCCGCGTCTACGAGGCCGACATGCTCGCCAAGCCGGACCCGTCGACGTTCCAGGTGCTGCCGCCCCGCTCCGAGGACGGCGACATACAGGGGACCGCGCGGATGTTCTGCGACATCCTCACGCCGGACGGGCAGCCCACACTCGCGGACCCGCGCAACGTCCTGAAGCGGACCCTGGCGAAGGCGGCCGAGCGCGGCTTCACCTTCTACACGCACCCGGAGATCGAGTTCTACCTCTTCCACAACGACTTCAAGCCCGGTGCCGAGCCGGTTCCCGTCGACTCCGGCGGCTACTTCGACCACGTCCCCCGTGGGGGCAACCACGACTTCCGCCGTGGAGCGATCACGATGCTCGAGGCGATGGGCATCTCCGTCGAGTTCAGCCACCACGAGGGCGGACCGGGCCAGAACGAGATCGACCTGCGCTACGCGGACGCGCTCTCCACGGCGGACAACATCATGACCTTCCGCACGGCCATCAAGGAGATGGCACTGCAGCAGGACCTCTTCGCGAGCTTCATGCCGAAGCCGCTCGCCACGGAGCCCGGCAGCGGGATGCACACCCACCTGTCGCTGTTCGAGGGGGACCGCAACGCGTTCCACGAGGCCGGCTCCCAGTACCAGCTCAGCAAGACGGCGCGGCACTTCATCGCCGGCCTGCTGCGGCACAGCTCGGAGCTCAGCGCCATCACCAACCAGTTCGTGAACTCGTACAAGCGGCTCTGGGGTGGGGGAGAGGCGCCCTCGTACATCTGCTGGGGGCACAACAACCGGTCGGCGCTGGTCCGCGTCCCCATGTACAAGCCCGGCAAGGGCCAGTCCACCCGCGTCGAGTACCGCGGGCTCGACTCCGCCGTGAACCCCTACCTGGCCTTCGCCGTCCTGCTGGCGGCCGGCCTCAAGGGGATCGAGGAGGGCTACGAGCTGCCCGAGGGCGCCGAGGACGACGTGTGGGCGCTCACCGACGCCGAGCGCCGAGCCCTCGGCATCCGGCAGCTGCCGGCGAGCCTGGACCACGCGATCAGCCAGATGGAGGAGTCCGAGCTGGTCGCCGAGACGCTCGGTGAGCACGTCTTCGACTTCGTCCTCCGCAACAAGCGGCAGGAGTGGCACGACTACCGCGCGCAGGTGACGCCGTTCGAGCTGCAGCGCTACCTGCCCGTGCTGTGACGGCGGAACCGGCGCCCGCCCTCGGCGCCCGCGTGCTCGTCGTCCAGCACGAGCAGGGAGTACCGCCCTGCCGGTACGCGACCCTGCCCGGCGCCGGCGTCCACGTCGTCCGCCCCTACACCGGCGACGCGCTGCCGGGAGACTGCCGCGGCTTCGACGGGCTGATGGTGCTCGGCGGGACGATGGCCGCCTGGGAGGACGACGTCGCGCCCTGGCTCCCGGCGTCGAGGCGCCTGCTCGCCTCCGCGGTCGCCGACGGCACGCCCACCCTGGGCATCTGCCTCGGCGCGCAGCTGCTCGCCCTGGCGACCGGAGGAAGGGTCGAGCGGGGAGCGAGCGGCCCCGAGCTCGGCGTCGTCCCCGTCACGCTGACCGCGGACGCCGACGACGACCCGCTCGCCCGCGCCCTGCCGAGCAGCTTCCTCGCGCCCCAGGGCCATCGGGACGCCGTCACGAGGCTGCCGCCGGACGCCGTCCTGCTCGCGAGCAGCGACCGGTACGAGAACCAGCTGTTCCGCGTCGGCGAGCGGGCCTGGGGCGTCCAGTACCACCCGGAGGTGGACGCGGCGACGTTCGAGGACTGGATGCGCGGGGACGCCGAGCAGCTGGCCGAGCAGGGGCGTACCCCCGAGGAGGTGACGGCGCAGTTCCGCGAGCGGGAGGGCGAGCTCGCGGACGTGGCCGCGCGGCACGCCTCGGCGTTCGCGGCCTCCGTTCGGGCAGCCAGCGCCGCCCGGGCCGCCGGAGCGCGCCGGTGAGCAACCCGCGGCGGCCGCCGGCGCTGGACGTGAGCCTCGCCCGGATCGGCTTCGCCGACCCGGCGCGCGCGCAGTCCCTGCTCGCCGACCCGGCGCTCGCGGGGCTCGTCGACCCGCTCGAGGACGTCTTCGACGACGGCCTGCTGCGCGCGCTCGGAGAGACGGCCGACCCCGATCTGGCGCTGCTGGGGCTGGTCCGGCTGCTCGAGTCGCTGCACGCGGCGTCCCCCGACGGGGGTTCCGCCGAACCCGGGCGCCTGCACGCCGCCCTGCTCGCCGGAGGGCAGCTGCGGGACCGGCTGCTCGCCGTCCTCGGTGCGTCCGCCGCTCTCGCAGACCACCTCGTGCACCACCCCGAGCACTGGACGGCCGTGGCGAAGGAGCCGCCCACGAGCCCGGCCGAGCCGCGGGACGACCTGCTCGCAGGCGTCGGAGCGGACCCGGCGACCCCCGCGCCCGTCGCCGCAGCGGGTGGGACCGCGGGGTACGACCGGCTGCGCGTCGCCTACCGCCGGCCGCTCCTCACGATCGCGGCCCACGACCTCTCGTCGCGCGACCCGACGGTGCACGTCGCGAGCGTCAGCGAGCGGCTGGCGGACCTCGCGGCGGCTGCCCTCGACGCAGCGCTCGCCGTGGCACGGGCCGAGCTGCCCGAGCAGGCCGAGGTGTGTCGGATCGCCGTTCTCGGGATGGGCAAGTGCGGCGGCCGCGAGCTCAACTACGTCAGCGACGTGGACGTGGTCTACGTGGTCGAGCCGGTGGGCGACGCCGACGAGGCGACGGCGGTGGCTGCCGGCACCCGGCTCGCGTCGGCCCTGGCCCGCGCGTGCTCGGCGGTCACCGCCGAGGGCACCCTCTGGCCGGTGGACGCCGCGCTGCGCCCCGAGGGCAAGGACGGGCCGCTGGTGCGGACGCTCGCCAGCCACCTGGCCTACTACGAGCGCTGGGCCAAGACGTGGGAGTTCCAGGCGCTGCTCAAGGCCCGCCCGGTGGCGGGGGACAGGCTGCTGGGCGAGGCGTACGTCGAGGCCCTGAGGCCCCTGGTGTGGGGGGCGGCGCAGCGTCCGAACTTCGTCGAGGACGTGCGGGCGATGCGGCGGCGCGTCGAGCAGAACGTCCCGGCGCGGGACGCCGAGCGCCAGCTCAAGCTGGGGTCGGGCGGGCTGCGGGACGTCGAGTTCAGCGTCCAGCTCCTGCAGCTCGTCCACGGCCCGGCCGACGACCGGATCCGCAGCGGGAACACCTGGGAGGCGCTGGCGGCGCTGTCGGCGACCGGGTACGTCGGCCGGGACGACGCCGACACCCTGGACGCCGCCTACCGCTTCCTGCGGGTGCTCGAGCACCGGATCCAGCTGTACCGCCTGCGGCGCAGCCACGTGCTGCCTGCGAGCCCGGGCGACCTTCGACGGCTCGCCCGCTCGAGCCGCCTCGAGAGCGCCGAGGTGCTCGAGAAGCGCTGGCGCGAGACGCGGGTGACCGTCAGACGCCTGCACGAGCGGCTGTTCTACCGGCCGCTGCTCCCCGCTGCTGCGCGCCTGCACCCCGACGAGGCCCGACTGTCCCCGGACGCGGCCAAGGCCCGGCTGAGCGCCCTCGGCTACCGCGACCCTCCGAACGCCATGCGCCACCTGGCCGCCCTGACGGAGGGGGTGTCCCGGCGGGCGGCGATCCAGCGACAGCTGCTGCCCGTGCTGCTCGGCTGGTTCGCCGACGGCGCCGACCCGGACGCCGGCCTGCTCGCGTTCCGCAAGGTCAGCGACGAGCTGGGGACGACGCACTGGTACCTGAAGATGCTGCGCGACTCCGGCGCCGCGGCCGAGCGGATGGCGCACGTGCTCGCCAGCAGCCGCTTCGCCGCCGAGCTGCTCGAGCGGGCACCCGAGTCGACCCAGTGGCTGGGCA
Organism: Actinomycetes bacterium; assembly: GCA_046566325.1. Classification (GTDB taxonomy): domain Bacteria; phylum Actinomycetota; class Actinomycetes; order Actinomycetales; family BWSM-131; genus BWSM-131. The sequence goes on from JBKHWX010000202.1 coordinate 18,094, forward strand.
GCGACGCCGACCTGGCCCCCCGGGGCCGGGACCTTCTGTGCGGCGAGGTGGCCGCCGCGCTGGCTCGGCACGAGGACGTGCGCGACGTCGTCCAGGCCGTGCGCGCCGTCCGCCGGCGGGAGCTGCTGCGGACCGCGGTCGCCGACCTGTCAGGCCTGCTCGACCTGCGCGGCGTCGGCGAGGCGCTCACGGACGTCGCCGCGGCCGTGCTCGACTGTGCGCTGCAGGCGGTGTGCCGCTCGGTCGCGGCCAGGCGCTACGGCGGACGCCTGCCGGCCCGGCTGGCGGTGATCGGCATGGGCCGCCTCGGTGGGGCGGAGATGGGGTACGGCAGCGACGCGGACGTGCTGTTCGTCCACGAGCCGCTGGACGGCGCGGGCGACGGCGAGGCGGCGGAGGCTGCGACCGCGGTGGTCACCGAGCTGCAGAAGGTGCTGCGCGAGCCGGGCCCGGAGCCGCCGCTGGACGTGGACTCGACGCTTCGTCCGGAGGGCCGCAACGGACCGGTGGTGCGGTCGCTGGCCTCGTACCGGGAGTACTACGAGCGCTGGTCGCTGGTGTGGGAGTCCCAGGCGCTGCTGCGAGCCTCGCCGCTCGCGGGGGACGAGCAGGTGGGGGAGGCGTTCGTGCGCCTCGTCGACCCGTTGCGGTACCCCGCGTCGGGACTGAGCCGGGCCGACGTGCGCGAGGTGCGGCGGATCAAGGCGCGGGTCGAGTCCGAGCGGCTGCCCCGCAACGTCGATCCCCGGCGGCACGTGAAGCTCGGGCCGGGGGGCCTGGCGGACGTCGAGTGGACCGTGCAGCTCCTGCAGCTGCGGTACGCGGCGGAGCAGCCGGCCTTGAGGACGACGTCCACGCTGCAGGCGCTGGACGCCGCGACGGCCGCGAGCCTCGTCGTCCCGGACCACGCCGCCGAGCTCGAGGCGGCGTGGGTGCTGGCGTCGAGGCTGCGGAACGCCGTCACTCTGTGGCGGGGCAGGCAGACGGACGTGATCCCGGCCGACCCCCAGGACCGCGAGGGGGTCGCGCGGATCCTCGGCTACCCCCCGGGCTCGGCCGAGACACTCGAGGAGGACTACCGCCGGCGCGCGCGCCACGCGCGGTCGGTGATGGAGCGGATCTTCTACGCCTGAGGGTTGGCGCGCCGGTCCTTCGCGGCGTCCCTGTCGTGACGGAGCGGCTCGGTGCTGATGCCTGGACACCTTCGGGTCTTCAGCAGTCGTCGCGGAAGGCGCAGCGTCTAGCATCGATCGAGCGGTCCGAGCAGCGGGAGGTGAATCATGTCCCCACGCGCCGGAGACGTGCAGGCGCCACCTCCCCCGCCGCGACACCCGCCGAAGCGCGAGCGCTTGATCGTCAACTGCGGTGTCTATGTCGGTGGCCGTCGTCGCCACGACGTGGACACGGACATCGAGGGCGCGCTGAGGGAGGCCAAGGAGAGCGGCGGCTTCGTGTGGATCGGGCTGAAGCAGCCCACGGCGGCCGAGTTCGAGCACATCGCCCACCAGTTCCAGCTGCCCGACCTCGCCGTCGAGGACGCCATCCGCGCCCACCAGCGGCCGAAGCTCGAGCGGTACGCGAACGTCACCTTCGCGGTCATCAAGCCGGTCTGGTACGTGGACTCGGAGGAGGTCGTCCAGGTCGGCGAGCTCGCGGTCTTCCTCGGGGAGAGCTTCGTCATCACCGTCCGACACGGCGAGTTCGACGTCCCGAAGCGGGTCCGTTCCGAGCTGGACGGCGACCCACAGCTGCTCTCGCACGGCCCGGGCGTCGTCCTGTACCGGGCCCTGGACCTCGTCGTCGACCGCTACCTGGACGTGATCAGCGCGATGGGCGTCGACGTCGACGAGATCGAGGCGCAGGTGTTCGGCGGGGACAGAGCCGACCACGCCGAGCGGATCTACAAGCTGAAGCGCGAGGTGCTCGAGTTCCGCCGGGCCGTGGGGCCGCTGGCCAGCCCCCTGCAGCGCCTCGCCGAGACGGAGGTCTGGGGGGTCGCTCCTGACGCCCGGGAGTACTTCCGGGACGTGTACGACCACGTGCTCCGAGCGAGCGACGCCATCGACAGCTACGACTCGCTGCTGACGAACGTGCTGCAGGCGGAGCTGGCGCAGGTGTCGGTCCGCCAGAACGAGACCGCGGTGCAGCAGAACCAGGACATGCGCAAGATCTCGGCCTGGGCCGCCATCGGGCTCGTGCCCACGGGGATCGCGGGGATCTACGGCATGAACTTCGAGAACATGCCTGAGCTGCACTACAAGTACTCGTACTTCGTGGTGCTCGCCGTCATCGTCGGGATCTGCTCGACCCTGTACATGCTGTTCCGGCGCAACGACTGGCTCTAACTACCCCCCGGCGTCGATCATCGGATCGCGCCCACCCCCGCCGCCGACGAGGTGCTCGGGGTGCCTGAGTGGCTCGTACCATCCATCCCGCACAGACTGCTGCTGACCGACTTCCAGCGAGGAGGAGACGTGTGATGGACGGCGAGCTGCTGCTACTGCGAGGAACCGTCGGCACCCTCATGGCAGGGCACGGGGCCGGGAAGCTGTTCGGCGCGTTCAAGGCCGGGTACGGGATCGAGGGGACCGCGGGCTGGCTCGAGGGCATGGGGTTCAGGCCGGGCAAGCCGTGGGCGTACCTGCAGGGCGGGACCGAGCTGGCCGCCGGAGTCGGGCTGGCCACAGGGCTGGTGACGCCGGCATCCAGCGCCGGCATCATCGGGATGATGACGGCCGCGGCTCGAACCGCCCACGCCGGCAAGGGCCCGTGGGTCACCAGCGGCGGCTGGGAGCTGCCGCTCATCAACGGCGCCGTCGCCACCGCCGTCGCGTTCTCGGGTCCCGGCAGGTTCTCCCTTGACCACCTGCTCGGCCTGCGGCTGTCGGGCCTGCGCTGGGGGATCGCGGCCCTGGCGACCGGCCTCGGTGCCGCTGCCGCCACGCTGGCCGTGCGTCGTCCGCCCGAGCCGCAACCGGAGGCCGTAGCCGTCCCCACGCCGTCCTGACCCAATTCGGCGAGGAGCACGCGCCGCTCCCGACAGGATGGTCACGTCCGGGGGCGACGCGCCCGCGTGTCGCCCGAGAACCGACCATTCTGCGAGGCGTCAGGCGCCGGGGCCGTCGGAGGATCCGGCGTAGCCTGCGGCCATGGCGGGCAAGGGGAAGCCGAGGAAGTCGCACGACACCGAGAGAATGCCGAAGAAGGTCTACGAGGAGGAGCTGTTCCGCCTGCAGGCCGAGCTCGTCACGATGCAGGAGTGGGTGAAGTCCACCGGCCAGCGCCTCGTCGTCATCTTCGAGGGACGCGACGCCGCGGGGAAGGGCAGCACGATCAAGCGCGTCACGCAGTACCTCAACCCCCGGGTCGCGAGGATCGTCGCGCTGCCGGCGCCGACCGACCGCGAGCGAACGCAGTGGTACTTCCAGCGGTACGTCGCCCAGCTGCCCGCAGCCGGGGAGATCGCACTCTTCGACCGCTCCTGGTACAACCGGGCAGGCGTCGAACGCGTGATGGGCTACTGCACCCCTCAGGAGTACCGACGGTTCCTCCACCAGTGCCCGATATTCGAGCGGCTCCTCGTCGAGGACGGCATGCTGCTTAGGAAGTACTGGTTCTCGGTGAGTGACGCGGAGCAGGAGGCGCGGTTCCGGTCACGGCTGAACGACCCGATGCGTCGCTGGAAGCTGTCGTCGATGGACCTGGAGTCCATCACGCGCTGGGAGGACTACTCCCGGGCGAAGGACGAGATGATGGTCCACACGGACATCCCGGAGGCGCCGTGGTGGGTCGTCGAGAGCGACGACAAGCGCCGCGCGCGGATCAACATGATCCACCACCTGCTCTCGTCGATCGAGTACATGCCCGCTGCGCGACCACCGCTGCACCTGCCCAAGCGGCCGCCGTCCGCCGGGTACCGACGCCCGCCCCGGGACAGCCAGCGCTACGTGCCGGAGTACTCGGATGAGCTGCTTTCGGAGGCGAAGGTTTAGCGAGCAGGTGACGTGTATCCCCTGCCATCGCAAGGGTTCCGATGAGCTGCAGGAAAGCGCGGTGGGCCCGACCGCCGGAGCATGTCGAGCCCACCGTGGCGATAGCGCCTACAGGTCGAAGTACATCTCGAACTCGTGCGGGTGCGGGCGCAGCCGAATGGGGTCGACCTCGTTCGTCCGCTTCCAGTCGACCCACGTCTCGATGAGGTCGGACGTGAACACGTCGCCCTCGGTCAGGTAGTCGTGGTCCTCCTCGAGCGCCAGGAGGGCCTCGGGCAGCGACGCCGGCAGCTGGTCGATCGCGGCGTGCTCCTCCGGAGGCAGCTCGTAGAGGTCCTTGTCGATCGGCTCCGGCGGCTCGATCCGGTTGCGGACGCCGTCCAGCCCGGCCATCAGCATCGCCGCGAAGGCGAGGTACGGGTTGGACGACGGGTCGGGCACGCGGTACTCGATCCGCTTGGCCTTGGCCGACGTCCCCGTGATCGGGATTCGCACGCAGGCCGACCGGTTCCGCGCGGAGTAGACCAGGTTGACCGGTGCCTCGAAGCCGGGCACGAGCCGGTGGTAGGAGTTCACCGTCGGGTTCGTGAACGCGAGCAGCGAGGGGCCGTGCCTGAGCAGGCCACCGATGTACCAGCGAGCCATGTCCGACAGGCCACCGTACCCGCGCTCGTCGTAGAACAGCGGGTCGCCGCTCTTCCACAGCGACTGGTGACTGTGCATTCCCGAGCCGTTGTCACCGAACAACGGCTTCGGCATGAACGTCGCCGTCTTTCCGG
>JBKHWX010000203.1:0-11405 GCA_046566325.1 Actinomycetes bacterium
CTCCCGCGCGATCTTCAGGGCCCACTTGCCCGCTGCCGCACAGTTGCCCGGGATGGAGAGGCGACCGGTGTTCAACGTCGTCAGGGCGATCTTGAGACCCTCGCCCTCGCGCCCGATCCGGTTCTCCACCGGCACCCGCACCTGGTTCAGCCGGGTCAGGCCGTTCTCGATCCCCCGAAGGCCCATGAAGGAGTTGCGGCGCTCCACGGTGATCCCGGGACTGTCCGCCTCGACGACGAACGCCGTGATCCCGCCGGAGTGCCCCTCCGACTTCGGGACCCGTGCCATCACGACCAGCAGCTCCGCCACGACGCCGTTCGTCGTCCACAGCTTCAGGCCGTCGAGCAGGTAGGCCCGGCCGTCCTCGGTGGGCGTCGCGCTCGCCGCAAGCCGGGCGGGGTCGGACCCGACGTCCGGCTCGGTGAGCAGGAAGGCGCTGATCGCACCCTGGGCGCACCGCGGCAGGTACTTCTGCTTCTGCTCCGGCGTGCCGAACAGCTTCAGGGGCTCGGGGACGCCGATCGACTGGTGGGCGCTGAGCAGCGCGTTGAGCGCGGGGTGGACCGTGCCGACGAGCCCGAGCGCCTTGTTGTAGTAGACGGCCGAGAGGCCGAGGCCTCCGTACTCCTCCGGAATCTTCATCCCGAAGCAGCCCAGCTCCGCGAGACCCCGCACGTACTCGTCAGGGATCCGTGCCTGGCGCTCGATGAGGGCGCCGTCCATGTTCTCGCAGTACGCGTAGAGCCGGTCGAGGAAGGCGTCCCCCTTCGCCTTCATCTCGGGGGGGGACGTCGGGTGCGGGTGCACCAGGTCGAGCCGCAGCTGGCCCAGGAACAGCTGCCGGGCGAAGCTCGGCTTCTCCCAGGTGGTCTCGCGCGCGGCTTCGGCGACTGCCCGGGCCTCGTGCTCGTCGACTCCCGCGGCGGGCATCTCGCCGATCGGCACCTGCGGGTGCTCGTCGGCCGGCTGGGGAACGGCGTCGGCGGTTGGCTCCGTGCGGACGTCGGTCACGTTCTCACTCCTCAGGCTCGGGTGGCCCGGTTCCCCCGGGCTCTCCATTGTTACCCGCCAGTAGAGGAATGGAAAGGACCTCTGGAGCCGGACATGCCAGAACCACCCGCTCGTTCCGCTCCCTGGGACGAGCAGGCGCCGCTACTCCTGGTTCTGGGCGCGCTGCGCCTGGGCCGGTCCGCCCTCCGTGGGCAGCCCCTCGGCCTTCTCGGACTCGCCGACGGGTTCCGGGTCGGCCGAGGAGGACCGTCTCACGTCGTCCCGGACCACCTCGGCATACCGCTCCTGGTCCTGCGCCGGGTCGGCGTCCGCGGCCGCGTCGGCTCCCGGCGCGAAGGCCTGCTGGTCCGCAACCCCCGAGGAGAGGGTCTTGTCGATGCCCTCGCGCTCGTTCTCGGGCTCCGGAAAGGTGTCCTGGGTCATGTCACCCTCCTACCCGGTCGCCGCGGATCGAAGCCCGCCCGCGAGTGCGCGGTCAGGGGCGCCGTCCGAGCAGCGCCACCAGCTGGTCCTGAGGGTCGTCCGACTCGGTCGGGACGGGCTCGGCGAACATGCCGCTGCCCTCGAGCTCGGACTCGTGGGCGCGGGCGAACGCGAGGGCGCGCAGCACCGCGTCCCGCGGCATCCGCTCGTCCAGCCCGGCTCCCCGCGCGAGGTCCCAGCCGTGGACGACGAGGTCCACCAGCATCTCTTCGGCGTACTGGGACGCCGGCGTCTCACCCCGGGACAGCTCGACCGTCTGGTCGGGGGTGGCCCGACGCCAGGCGGCCAGCGACCCCGCCGAGGCACGGTCCCACGCCGCGACCGGGTCGTCGCCGAGCACGTCGCCGTCGTACCTGTCCCCGACCTCCTGGAGCGACTTTCCCGCCAGCAGGTCGGCCGCCCACAGGTGCTCGGACGTCACGTGGTTGAGGAGGTCGCGCACGGTCCAGTCCGTGCACGGTGTCTGACGCGCCCAGGCGTCGTCCGGCACCCCGTGGACGCGCTCGGTGAACGCCTGGAGTGCCTCGGGGACGAGGCCGACCGCCCTCGTGGTCTCGCTCATGACCGCGGCGGCTTCAGCGGGTCGTGCCCGAGGGTCATGAGGCGGTGTCTCCAGGACGCGTCCCCGGCCGTGGGTTCGAGGTCCTCCCGCCGCTCGGACCGCACGGTGTCGACCACGGCGCGCATCACCCTCACGTCGTCGCCGTTCAGGTCTCCCTTGCGCTTGCCCAGGATCGCGAGCACGTGGCGGCCCCGCTCCGTGCCCGCCTCGTCGGGCAGCGCCTCGGCGTCCTCACCGGAGGAGCGGACTCGCAGCCAGTCCTCCAGCTCGGGGGACGTCATGTTGACCACGGTGTGGAACTCGCCCCACAGCTCGTCCAGCTCGTCCGGGTCCAGCTCTGCCGCTGCCATGGCGCGACCGTACCCACCTCGGGGGTGGACAAAACGCCTGCTCCCGTCCCCCGTCTGCCGCCTCGCTGCGCCATCCCGAGCCGCTCACCCCGAGCAGACAGACGGCAGGACATCTGAGACCCTCGAAGACGCCGACGACGCGAAGGAGGGAGCCGGACGTGCGGGGCTACGGGCTGAGCACCCTGCTGCCGCCTGAGCCGACGAGCGCCGGGCGCGCTCGCAGCTTCGTGACGTCCGCTCTCGGTTCGCTCGGTCTCGAGGACCTGACCGACGCAGCCCAGCTCTGCACCAGCGAGCTGGTGACCAACGCGCTCGTCCACGGCCGCACCGACGTCGGGATCGCCGTCCGGACGACGGGCCACGGCGTGCGCGTGGAGGTGCGGGACGGGTGCGCCAACGGCCCGTTGCCGAAGCAGTACGACGGCCTCGCCCCGACGGGCCGCGGCCTCAAGCTCGTCGCCGACCTGGCCTGCGCGGTCGGCGTCGAGTACGAGGACCACTCGGGGAAGACCATCTGGTTCGAGCTCGACGGCGGGCGGCGTCGCCGGGCCGGCGCCGACGCGTGGGGGTCGACGGAGACGACCGAGGAGCCGGAGCAGGAGGCCGTCCTGCTGGGGTTGCCCGTCCGGTTGTGGACCACGGCGCAGCAGCACCACGACGAGATGCTGCGAGAGATGCTGCTGCACCGGCTCGAGGTGGATGCCGACGTCGCCTTCGCGCCGCGGTCGGACCTCTCGGCCGCGGAGGAGGCCCAGACCCTGCTGAGCACGGGCTTCGAGCGGGCACGGCCCGAGGTGGGCGCGCGGCCGGACGACGACCAGCAGCTGGACCTGCGCGTGTGCCTCACCCCGGCGCAGGTCCCGGCCTTCGGCGTCCTCCGCGACGTCCTGGACGACGCGGAGCACCTCGCCGCCAGCGGCCAGTTGCTCGCCCTGCCGGCGCAGCCAGAGGTGGTGGCACTGCGCGACTGGTGCTGTGCCGAGGTGCTCGGGCAGGCCCAGGGCCGGCCTCCGACGCCCTGGGGGAACGCGGCGCCGTGACCCCTACTGCAAACCAGCCGACGGACCAGCAGCGATCGGACAGCCCGCCCTCACTGTTCGTGTTCGCCGCAGTCCCCCTGCTGACGATCACGATCGAGGCCGGCCCTGACGACGAGCCCCAGATCCACCTGCACGCCGGGGGCCAGGGCGTCTGGATCGCCCGGATGGCCGCGACGCTGGGCTTGGACGTCCGGCTCTGTGGGTCCTTCGGCGGTGAGACGGGCAACATCCTCACCGGGATGATCGAGGCGGAGGGGATCAGGCTGCGCGCCGTCCCGGCCGCGGGTTCGAACGGGGCGTACATCCACGACCGCCGCAGCGGGGAGCGCATCGAGGTGGCCGACATGGCGCCGACGCCCCTGTCACGGCACGACATCGACGAGCTGTACGGCGCCTCGCTCGCCGAGGGCATGGGAGCAGACGTCGCGGTCCTCGCCGGCCCGAGGGACGACAGGGCACTGCCCAACGACACCTACGCGCGCCTTGCCGCGGATCTGTCGACGGCGGGTCGCCGTGTGGTCGCCGACCTGTCGGGCGACCCCCTCACCGAGGCGCTGAAGGGTGGCCTGACGGTGCTGAAGGTGAGCGACGAGGACCTGGTCGAGGACGGGCGGGCGGCGTCACCGGACCCTTCGGACCTGCGCCGGGCGATGGACGAGCTCGTGACCGAGGGCGCGCAGCACGTCGTCATCTCCCGAGCGGGAGACCCCGCCCTTGCGCTGGCGGACGGTCGGCTCTACGAGGTCGTGGCGCCGGAGCTGACCATGGTGGACCATCGCGGGGCGGGTGACTCGATGACAGCCGGCATCGCCGCCGGCCTCGCCCGGGGCCTCGCCTTCCCCGAGGCGCTGCGGCTTGGCGCCGCCGCCGGTGCCGTCAACGTGACCCGCCTCGGCCTCGCCACCGGTCAGCGGGACGTCATCGACCGGCTCGTGGAGCGGGTCGCTGTCCGCGAGCAGGACGACAAGGAGTGAGCATGCGCGCTCTCGTCACGAATGACGACGGCATCTCGACCATCGGCATCCGCACCCTCGCCCGCGTCGTCGTCGACGCCGGGCTCGACGTGATCGTGGCCGCGCCCGACCGCGAGTTCAGCGGTGCCAGCGCCTCCTTCACGGCACTGGAGTCGGACGGCAGGCTCGTCGTCCACGCCCGGCCGCTCGAGGGCCTGGACGGCGTCCGCACGCTCGGTGTCGAGGCCTCCCCCGGCTTCATCGCCTTCGCCGCGGCCCACGGCGCGTTCGGCCCGCCGCCCGACCTCGTCGTCTCGGGGATCAACCACGGGCCGAACACCGGTCAGGCGGTCCTGCACTCCGGGACCGTGGGGGCCGCGATGACGGGGACGACGTTCGGGCAGCGGGCGCTCGCGGTCTCCTTGGCCACGGCGAGACCGAGCGAGTTCGAGACCGCCGGACAGGTGGCCCGCCAGGCACTCGCCTGGCTCCTCGAGCAGGGGAAGCCCGGAACGGTCCTCAACGTCAACGTGCCCAACGTGCCGCCGAACCAGCTCAAGGGGCTGCGGCACGCACCGCTCGCCGCGTTCGGCGCCGTCCAGGCGGACATCGGCGAGACCGGCGAGGGCTATGTGACGATGACCTTCTCCGAGATCACGGCCGAGGAGGACGACGGCAGCGACGCCGCGCTCGTGGGGAGGGGCTGGGCGACCGCGACGGTGCTCAGGGCGCCCTGTGAGGCGACGGACGTGGACCTGTCCGGGCTCGTCGACCGGACGGTGGGCTGACGGCAGCGGACGACGCCTCGGGGGGCGACGGCTCGGAGGACGACGGCTCGAGGGACGACGCCTCCTCCGCGCGCCGCCGGCGCGCGGTCGTGACGAGGTCGACGACGCCCGCGACGAGGGCGACGCACGTGAGCAGGACCGCGACGCGCAGGCCGAGGCTCGCGGCGTGCACGAAGTTCCCGTGGCTGCTCGCCAGGGCCGCGAAGTAGACCGAGCCCACGAGCGCGATGCCGGCCGCCGTCCCCATGCGCTGCCCGGTCTGGAGCATGCCGCCCGCCGTCCCTGCGCGGGCGACCGGGACCTCCGCGAGCGTGAGCGTGACGTTCGGCGAGATGACGAGGCCGCTGCCGATGCCGCCCACCAGCATCGGTGCGGCGATCGCCCAGCCCGCGGAGCCGCCGTCCACCCGGCCGAGGACGACGTCGGTGGCCAGGAGCCCGACCACGACGAGCACGAGGCCGATGACCACGAGCGGCCGTCCGAACCGGACGGCGTTGCGCCCGCCGAGGGCGGCCGCGACGGACGAGCCCGCGGCGAACGGGGTCAGCGCCAGGCCCGCGAGCAGGGGGCTGTACCCGAGGCCGTTCTGCAGGTGCAGGGCGAGGATGAAGAAGATGCTCGTGAACCCCGAGAAGTAGAGCGTGGCGATGGCCGCGCCGGCGCTGTACGTCTCCGTGTGGAACAGGGACATGTCGACGAGCGGCGTCCTCCCGCGGGCGGCGTACTGCAGCTCCCATGCGACGAAGAGGCCGAGCACCACGGCTCCCACGCCGACGAGGGCCCACTTGCCGCCTCCACGCCACTGTTGCTCCTGGACGAGGGGCAGGAGCATCGCGATCACCCCTGCACCCAGCAGGACGACGCCGAGCGGGTCGAGGTCCTCACGCTGGGTCTGGGCGCGCCGCGGCCGGGGGATCAGCCGGAAGGCGAGCGCGATCGCGGCGGCCCCGATCGGCAGGTTCACGAAGAAGATCCAGCGCCAGCCCGTGTCGGCGCCGAGCAGGTCGATGATCAGGCCGCCCACCACCGGACCTACGGCGGTGGAGACGCCGATGGTGGCGCCCAGCAGCCCGAAGGCCTTGCCTCGCTCCGCGCCGCGGAAGAGCTCCTGGATCAGACCGGACACCTGAGGGTTGATCACGCCGCCGCCGACGCCTTGGAGCAGGCGGGCGGCGACGAGCCACCCCGCGGACGGCGCGAGGCCGGCGGCGAGGCTGCTGAGCGTGAACAGCGCCACCCCGACGACGAACATCGTCCGGCGACCCCGGGCGTCGCCGAGCCGCCCGGAGGGGACCAGCACGAGGCCGAACGTCAGGGCGTAGCCCGACACGATCCACTGCAGGTCGGACGGCGTGGCGGAGAGGCCTTCGCGGATGGACGGCAGGGCGACGTTGACGATGCTGACGTCGAGCAGGGTCATGAAGCCGGCGACCAGGCAGACGGCGAGAGCCCGCCAGCGGCGGGGGTCGGGCCGGTCCTGGGTCGGGTCGCCCGCAGGCGGAGCCTCGCCCGCACGAGCAGGGCTCGTCTGACGACGACGGGCAGGCTCGGCCCGGTGAGCGGGCCGGTGGCCGCCCCGCGCCGCATGCCGTCCTCGTTCACGAGTCACTGCTGAACATCCTGCCAATCCGGCGGCGGCCGGCGAGTCCGGCTCGGCGCTCCTCGGACCTGCCCGCCGACATCCGGCGCCGCCACGGGTGTACAGCGGCCAGACGTGGGCACAGGCATTGACGTCAGTGGCGAGACGGTCGTGCGCACCAGAACGTCATCCCTGCCGAGAACGAGGAGACCCGGTGAACACCGAGACGCCCACGGCATCCGTGCTCGCCGGCCTGGACGAGACCCGCGGCTGGCAGGAGGACTTCTACCGGCACCTGCACGAGAACCCGGAGCTGTCGCACCAGGAGCAGCAGACGGCGGCTGCCGTGGCCGAACGGCTCCGCGGCTTCGGGTACGAGGTCCACGAGCACGTCGGAGGCACCGGCGTGGTCGGGGTCCTGCGCAACGGCGACGGCCCGTCGGTGCTGCTGCGTGCCGACATGGATGCCCTACCCGTCCGGGAGCAGACGGGCCTGCCCTACGCGAGCACGGCCACGGCGACGGACGGGGAGGGCAACCAGGTACCGGTGATGCATGCGTGCGGCCACGACGTGCATGTCGCCTGCCTGCTCGGCGCCGCCGCACTGCTCGCGGCTGCCCCCACCTACTGGCAGGGCACCGTGGTCGCGTTGTTCCAGCCCGCCGAGGAGGTGGGCGACGGCGCCCGGGGGATGGTCGACGCCGGCCTCGAGGCACTCGTCGGCCATCCCGACGTCGCCATGGCCCAGCACGTCCTCGTCCTCCCCGCCGGGGAGGTGGCCACCCGTCCCGGCTCCGTGCTCTCCGCTGCCGACAGCATGCGGATCACCGTCTACGGCCGAGGCGCCCACGGGTCGATGCCCCAGGCCGCGGTCGACCCGGTCGTGCTCGCGGCGATGATCGTCGTCCGGCTGCAGACGGTGGTCTCCCGCGAGGTCGCACCGACCGAGCCGGCGGTGCTGACCGTCGGCAGCATCACGGCCGGCACCAAGAGCAACGTCATCAGCGACCACGCCGTGCTGCAGCTGAACATCCGGACCTACAGCGACCAGACGCGGTCCACCATCCTCGACGCGGTGCGGCGCATCGTCACCGCGGAGTGCCAGGCGTCCGGCTCCCCGAGAGAGCCGGACTTCGAGATGTTCGACCGCTTCCCGCTGACCGAGAACGACGCAGAAGCGACCGAGAAGGTCCACGAGGCGTTCGAGGCCTTCTTCGGCGACCGCGCCGAGAACCTTCCGCTGCAGTCGGCGAGCGAGGACTTCAGCGACATCCCCAACGCCTTGAAGACCCCCTACACGTACTGGGCCATCGGCGGGATCGACCCGGACGTCTACCAGGCGGCCGCGGCCGCGGGTCGCGTCTCCCAGGACATCCCCACCAACCACTCGCCGGCGTTCGCGCCCGTTCTCCAGCCCACCCTCGACACGGGGACGCAGGCTCTGGTTGCGGCGGCGATGGCCTGGCTGTCGGCGGGCTGACCGGGGACCGACCCGACCCGTCTCGCGGAGAAGGGCATCAGAGGCGCTCGGCTGCCTTCTCGGCGCTCTCCTCCGCCTCCTCGAGCTGCTGCAGGGCCTGGTGCCCACGCCGCTCCTCCAGCGCATGAAGCCGTCCGAAGCTGAACGCGTTCTCTCCCGCCAGGTGCGCCTCCACCCCGTAGCGGCGCAGCTGCGAGCGCGCAACGACGCTGTCCTGGTACTCCCCCAGCACGTCCTGCAGCCTCTCGAAGCAGGCCGCGAGGTCGGCCGCGTCGCTGCCGGTGTCGGTGCCGTCGAGTCCCGCCGCGACGAGCTCGGCCGTGTAGCGGCCGCGCTTCGCCGCCTTGCGCATCTCGTGCAGGGCGTGGTCCCGGGGCGGGCCGTCGGGAGCCGCCGCCACGGCGTCGCGCCGTCGCGCGACCCGGCGCCACTCGCGCCGTACCGCCTTGCGCAGGGCTCGCTGGGGCTTCCGCTCCCCGCGCGAGCTGACGGGGGCCTGGGCCAGGAAGGCGTCGAGCCGCTTCAGCAGGACCAGGTAGCGCTCGCCGTCCAGAGCCTCGACCACCGCGCGGAGCGCCGCCTGCCGCGTGGCGGACAGCTCGTCGTCCAGCCTCTGAGAGACGGGCCCCAGAACGAGCTCCGGGGGCTCACGGCCGACCAGCGACAACAGCTCCTCGCGCAGCACCTCCGCGTCACGTGCCCTGCCGAGCTGGTCGGCCAGCCACGCGAGCTCCTCGCGAAGCGGTTCCGTGCCACCCGGCTCGAAGAGCTTGCGGAAGCTCCTGAGCACGCTGCGCAGGCGTCGCGTCGCCACCCGCATGTCGTGCACGCCCTCCGGCTCCCGGAGCCGGACGGCGGAGTCCGCGGCGACCAGGCGGTCGACCTGAGCACGGAGGTAGGCCAGCACGGGGTCGGCAGCGACGCCGCCCCCCTCGGGCACGGCTGAACGGCCGTCCAGCTCGGCCCGCCAGGCCTCCAGCGCGCGGCCGACCTTCGACCGCTCGCCGGAGACCTCCGCGCCGGACGCCAGCAACAGCTCGTGGACACGCTCGAGCAAGCTCTCGTCGCCGTCCACGAGCTCGGCCTCGACCTCCCGCCACCGGCTCACGGGATGGTCGGTGCTCTCGGGTCGCAGGACCTCCGCCGTCACCTCGTCCTCGGTCACCTCGGCGAGGACGACGTCGGGCTCGCCGTCCCGCAGCAGGTGGCTGAGCCGGCGAGAACGCAGCCTCGCGACGGGGACGAGCGGCTCACCGCGGGCCCGCGCACGGGCGAGCACGGCCAGGTCGGCCGGCACCTCGTCGACCGGTGCGTCGGGGTCGAGTGGGCGCTGCACCTCGAGCCGGTCGGCGCCCGAGGGCAGCTTCAGGTGCCAGCCCTCGTCGTGCCCGCCACGGCGGCGGCGCAGAGTGGCACGCGACCGCAGCAGCCGCAGCTCGACGGTGTCGAAGTAGACCGCGTCGAGCTCGAGCAGGGCCTCGTCGTCCGCGGTGACGTCCGGCAGCGCCGCGAGGTCCGGCATCTGCCAGTCGGGGGCGACCTCGTACTTGCGCTCGACCTCGAGGTGACCGCCTGCCATGGCACCTCCCGCGACCCAGCGCCGGTCCGTCCTGGACGAACCGTAGGGCCCACCGCGAAGGCGCGCGCGGCGCTACTGGTGGTGCCCGACCGGTTCACCCTTGGCGTCCAGCACCCACCAGACACCCTGCACGCCCTGGCCCGTCACCTCTCCAGGCGACTTGTCGCTCACCCAGGTGTAGAGCGGCCACTTGTTGTACGTGACCTGCTCGGTCCCGTCCTTGCGCTGGACGACGCCGAGGAGCGACTGGTCGACCCCCTCGCCCGCCTTCGCCTGGCCCTGGGCCGTGAGCGGCGGCCAGGCCTGGGCGCACTGGTCGTAGCAGGTGCTGGCGCCCTGCTTGTCGGGGTCGAACATGTAGAGGGTCATGCCCTTGCCGTCCACGAGGATGGTGCCGAGCGAGGTCGACGCCGTCGAGACGCTCACCTCGGACGCGGCCACGGACCCGGACGCGCCGGACGACGACATCCCTGCGGACGGGCTGGTCTGCGCTTTGGGGGCACTGATGGACGGCGAGCCGGTCGCGGTCCCTGTGCCTGAGCCGCCCCCACCGCAGCCGGCCAGAGCCAGCAGCACCGCGGCGGCGAGGACCGTCCTACGAGCGTGCATGTCGCACCCCTCTTCTCGACGGGAGCACGGTGCAGTGCTCCGGTGTTGATACTGCCCAGTCCGAGCTCCCGTTCACTAGCGTTCCTCCGTGGACGACGGCAGCTTCCGGCTGGACGGGAAGGTCGCGCTGGTCACGGGCGCGTCGAGCGGGCTGGGTGAGGAGTGCGCGCGGGCTCTGTCCTCCGCCGGCGCGAGGGTCGTGCTGACGGCGCGACGCGCGGAGCGCCTCCAGGAGGTCGCAGCGGGGCTGGACGGTGCCGTCTCTGCGCCCGGTGACCTGCTCGTCCCTGAGGACCGGCGGAACGTGGTGGACGCGGCGCTCCAGCTGACGGGACGCGTCGACGTCCTCGTCAACAACGCCGGCTGGGCACGATCCGCGCCGGCCGAGGACGAGGAGCCGCGGGCCTTCGAGAGAGCCCTCGGAGTCGACCTCACGGCACCCTTCGAGCTCGCCAGGCTGGTGGCGCAGGGCATGCGGGACGTCGCCGGCGGCAGCATCGTCAACGTCGCGTCGGTGTCGGCGCTGCGCGCGTTCGACCGTTACCCGCTCGCCTCCTACGCCGCCGCCAAGAGCGGCCTCGTCGGCCTGACCCGCGAGCTCGCCGCGCAGTGGGGTCGCCACGGGATCCGGGTCAACGCGGTCGCGCCCGGGTGGTTCCCGACACAGATGAACGGGTTCCTGGAGGACGCCGACCAGCAGGAGTGGATCCGCCGCCACACCGCCCTCGGCCGGGCGGGCTCGCCCGCCGAGCTGGCCGCCGTCGTCCGGTTCCTGGCGAGCGACGCTTCCTCGTACGTCACCGGTCAGGTGCTCGCGGTGGACGGAGGCTGGACGGCCTTCTGAACTGGCCCGCCTCCCGGTGATGTCGCCCTGCGCAGACGTGAGGTCATGACCTCGTCGCAACCCGGCTACGCGTCGACCCGCGTGCGACGAGCTCGGGCTGGAACACGACCTGCTGGTGCTCGTGCCC
>JBKHWX010000204.1:0-6520 GCA_046566325.1 Actinomycetes bacterium
CGGTCGCCGTCCTCGAGGCCGCCCGACACTTCCAGCACCGCCTCCCCGAGGTCTTCGCCGGCTTCCCGCGCGACCTGACCAGCTTCCCCGTCGAGTACCCCACCGCCTGCTCGCCCCAGGCGTGGGCAGCAGGGACGCCGCTGCTGCTGCTGCGCGTCATGCTCGGCCTCGACGCGCAGGACGGCAAGCTGCAGGTCGACCCGCACGTGCCGGACGGCGTCGGCGCGATCACCGCAACCGGCGTGCGCGGGCAGTGGGGGAGGGCGGACGCACGGGCGACATGAGGTCGAGGCCGCGAGCTCAGGAGGCGGACGCGAGGAACACGTCGAACAGCGTCTGAAACCAACGTCGGAAGCTGGGGCGCAGCTCGTCGCGACCTTCGTGAGTTCTAGCTATAGTTATGGCCATGGCTGTTTCGGAGCAGATGGCGCTTGCCGAGGTGAAGAACCGGCTCTCGGAGGTGGTCGACGAGCTGGAGCGCGAGCACGGTCGAGTGGTGATCACCAAGCACGGCCGGCCGGCGGCGGTGGTGCTGAGCGTCGACGACCTCGAGTCGCTTGAAGAGACGCTCGACGTGCTCAGCAACGAACGGCTCGTCGCCGACATCCGTGAGGCATTGGCCGAGCGAACGGAGGCTGTGGACCGTTTTCTCAGTAAGGACGAGGCTCTCGCCCTGTTGCGCCGCGGGTGAGCGAGTACCGCGTCGACTGGTCCGGGCCCGCAAGGCGCGCCCTGCAGCGCATGCCTGAGAAGGTCGCCACCGCGGTCATCGAGTTCGTCTACGCCTCGCTTGCCCGCAACCCCCAGCGGGTAGGCAAGGCACTCACCCTTGGGATGGCTGGCCTCTACTCGGCACGTCGCGGGGACTACCGCGTCATCTACGCCATCAACGAGCAGCAGCGTGCCGTGGAAGTTGTGGCCGTGGAGCACCGCGCGGACGTGTACCGACGCAGGTAGGGCAACGCCCAGGATGCGTGTCAACTCCTACCGCCGCGACGACAGGACGCAGAACTCGTTGCCCTCGGGGTCGACGAGCACCACCCAGGACTCGTCGCCCTGCCCGACGTCCGCCCGGGTCGCGCCGAGCCCCACCAGCCGCTCCACCTCGGCGTCCCGGTCGTCCGGGCGGAAGTCCGGGTGCAGCCGGTTCTTGACCGACTTGCCCTCCGGTACCTGCACGAACAGCAGCCCGGGGAGCGTGTCCTTCGCGGGGCGGATCTCGAACTCGTCCTCGGAGTCGTCCACGACGACCCACCTGAGCGCCTCCGCCCACCAGCGCCCGAGCGCGCTCGGGTCCCGTGCGTCCACGACGACCTGCTCCCACTCCAAGGCCATCCCGGCTCCCCTCTCCGGCCCGTACGCGAGCCGCACGTGCCTGATTGTCCGCAACCGCCGTCCGCACCCGCCGTCCGCACCGGCCGCTCGCTCCAGCGCGACCGCTCGACGTGCCGGTGTCATAGTCGAGGAGGGGGGACCCCACTTACCAGGCGACCAGCACCAGGCGACCAGTGACCAGGCGGCCCGCAGCCCTCGCCACAGCAGCGCGGCGAGACCGAAGGAGCGAAGAATGAAAGCCCTGACCGTGCACCCCGGGACGCAGAACTCCGCCCAGCTGGCCGACGTCCCCGAGCCCCCCGAGGAGGACGGCCCGGTACTGGTCGAGACGCTCGGGATCGGCATCTGCGGCACCGACCTCGAGATCGCGTCCGGGGACTACGGCGAGGCGCCTCCCGGTGACGACTACCTGGTCCTGGGGCACGAGTCGCTGGGCCGGGTCGCCGAGGCGCCCTCGGGCTCCGGGCTCTCCAAGGGTGACCTCGTCGTCGGGATCGTCCGCCGGCCCGACCCCGTGCCCTGCTCGAACTGCGCCGTCGGCGAGTGGGACATGTGCCGCAACGGCAAGTACACCGAGCGCGGCATCAAGGCGCGTCACGGCTACGGCTCCGAGCGCTACCGCATCCACCCCGAGTTCGCCGTCAAGGTCTCGTCGGATCTCGGCGACGTCGGCGTGCTCCTCGAGCCGACCACGGTCGTGGCCAAGGCGTGGGACCACCTCGAGAAGATCGGGCACCGCGCGCACTGGGAGCCGCGCACCGTCGTCGTCACGGGCGCCGGTCCGATCGGCCTGCTCGCGGCGTTGCTCGGCGTGCAGCGAGGTCTCGAGGTGCACGTCCTCGACATCGTCGACAAGGGCGTGAAGCCGGAGCTGACCAAGGCGCTCGGCGCCGAGTACCACACGCAGTCGATCGGCGAGCTCGACCTGCAGCCCGACATCATCCTCGAGTGCTCGGGCGTGCCGCAGGTCGTCGTCGACGTGCTCTACCAGTCGGGCCACGACGGCGTCGTGTGCCTCACGGGCGTCTCCCCGGTCGGGCGGAAGATCACCCTGGACGCCGGCTCGCTCGGCCGCGAGATCGTGCTGCAGAACGACGCGATCTTCGGGTCGGTGAACGCGAACAGGACCCACTACGAGCAGGGCGCGCAGGCGCTCGCCGACGCCGACAAGGAGTGGCTGGGCCGGCTCATCACCCGCCGCGTGCCGATGGACAGCTACCAGGACGCGCTCGACCGGCGGAAGGACGACGTCAAGGTCGTGCTGCAGATCGCCACCTGACCCGCGTTCCGCGAGTCGCCCGGGCATCCCGGTGAGCGCGTCGTACCTCACCGTCGCGGCGGAGGCCACGGCGGAGATCGAGGTCCGCCGGTCCCGCTTCCTGTGCCGGGTCGTGCACGTCGAGTCGGAGGAGGCGGCCCGCGAGGTCGTCGAGCAGGAGCGCCGCGCCCACCGCGACGCCCGGCACCACTGCTGGGCCTTCGTGCTCGGCCCGGGCGGTGAGGTCGCGCGGTGCTCGGACGCCGGCGAGCCGTCCGGGACGGCGGGCGCGCCGATGCTCGAGGTCCTGAGGGGCGCGGAGGTCAGTGACGTGGTGGCCGTCGTCACCCGCTGGTTCGGGGGTGTCCTCCTCGGCGCCGGCGGGCTGGTGCGGGCCTACGGGGACGCCGTCCGGGAGGGGCTCGCGGCGGCGGGGACGACGCGCCGGCACGAGGTCGCGTTCTGGACGGTAGCGGTGCCGCTGGCCGAGGCGGGCCGCGTCGAGAACGAGCTGCGCTCGCGAGGGGTCGCGGTCCGCAGCACGGACTACCCGCCGAGCGGCCGGGACGCCGTCCTGCACGTGGCCGCCGCCCCCGCGTTCGACCTCGCTGCGCTCCTGGCCGCGGTGACGAGCGGCACCGTCACACCCGAGGCCGCGGGCACGGGCTGGTCCGAGCAGGATCCCTCGGCCGGCCCCTGATGAGGTGGACTCTCACCCCCTGAAGTCCACCACCCTCCGCCACGCCTCGACCGGCCCTGCCGTCTCCGCCGCGAGGTCGAACAGCTGCTCCGCGACGGCGTCCGGCGTGAAAGCCGTCCCCTCCGCGAGGACCCCGTGGACCGTCACGGTCGCGACGTGCACCCCGCGTGGGCGCAGCTCGGCAGCCATCGCCTGGACCAGGTTCCGCAGCGCGGCCTTCTGGACGCCGAGCGTGGCCCCGTCCGTCATCGGCCGGTCGGCTGCACCGCTTCCGGTCGCCAGGACGGTACCCGTGCCTGCCTCCAGCATCCAGGGGAGGACGGCGCGGACGGCGGTGAGCAGGCTGGCGACGCCGACAGCGACGTCCGCGAGCAGCTCGGCCGCGGTGGTCTGCGAAGCCGTCGCTGCGCGGAACGTGGAGATGTTGTGGTGTAGGACGTCGACCCGCCCGGCGTGGCCGGCGAACCTCTCCAGCGCCTCGGTGAGCACGGCGCTGTCGGCGACGTCCGCCGGTGCCCAGCCTGCGGTGATCCCCTCCGACTGCAGTGCGCCGCCGATGCGTGCCAGCTCGGCCTCGCGTCGTCCGACGAGGGCCACGTCGAAGCCGTCGCGGCCGAACCGGCGCGCCACGGACGTCCCGATCCCGGGGCCGGCCCCGAGGACGACGAGCAAGGGGTTCGTCACGCGCGCGATGCTTCCCTGGGCCGCGGCGAGGGTCAAGCGCGTGCCGCTGCGTTACGGCGCCGTCCCCCGGTTGGAGCAACACGGGTCGTGAAAGCATGACGAACACGGACGTGTCGACGCTTCGGCTCGCGGCTCTTCGGAGACGGTGGAATCTTGAAGCATGGCAACCATCTTGTGGATCATCGCCGTGATCCTGGTCATCTTCGGGATCTTCCGCATCATCCGCGGGGACCTGATCCTCGGCATCGTCCTGATCATCGTCGGTCTGCTCGTCGGCCCGGGCGGAGTCAGCCTCTTCACCTGACGAACTGGCACGGACCGTCCGTACCGCTTCGTCGTGCCGGTACCTTCCGCCTGTGAGCTACGGGCAGCCTGACATGGTTGGACGGCCTGTGAACCTCGAGCGGTAGCGCACAGGCGCCGCGCAGCGGAAGGCGGTATGCCGGTGGATCTCGGTCTGAACGGCCGGACGGCGCTCGTGTGCGCCTCGACCGACGGGCTCGGCGAGGCGATCGCCCGGGCCCTGGGGGCCGAGGGTGCGAACGTCGTGGTCTCGGGCCGTCGTGAGGAGCGCGCCCGGGCCGTCGCAGCCGACCTGCCGAGCGCCGTCGGTGTCCAGGTCGACCTCCTGTCGCCAGAGGGTCCCCAGGCCCTGTACCAGGCGGCTGTCGACGCGTTCGGCGGTGTCGACGTCCTCGTGCTCAATGGACCCGGGCCGAAGCCGGGACGCGCGGTCGACGTCACCCCCGAGGGCCTCGAGGACAGCTTCCGCCGCCTGCTCCTGCCGCAGCAGACGCTCGTGTCCCTCGCGCTGCCGCGGATGCGGGAGCAGAAGTGGGGACGGATCCTCGCGGTCGGGTCGAGCGGCGTCGTGGAGCCCATCAAGGGCCTCGTGCTGTCCAACATCGGCAGGGCCGCGCTCGCCGGCTACCTCAAGACGCTCTCTGCGGAGGTCGCCGCCGACGGGATCACCGTGAACATGCTGCTGCCCGGACGGATCGCGACCCAGCGCGTGGCGCAGCTGGACCAGGCCGCGGCCGAGCGCTCGGGGTCCAGCGTGGAGGACGTGGCGGACAGCGCGGCGGCTGCGATCCCGGCCCGCCGGTACGGTGACCCCGCGGAGTTCGGTGCCGTCGGGGCGTTCCTCTGCAGCGCTCGGGCGTCCTACGTCACCGGCACGGCCGTCCGCTGCGACGGCGGGCTGGTGGGATCGCTCTGAGGGGAGCCTGACCATGACCACGACCGTGCAGAACCTGATCGACGGCCAGTGGGTCGGGAAGCCGGAGCACGAGCGGCACAACCCGGCGCGGCCCGAGGAGGTCGTCGTCGTCGCCCCCCGCTCCGACGCCGACGTCGTGGACGAGGCGGTCACCGCTGCGGAGAACGCCCAGCGTGCCTGGGCGGCGATGCCCTCGCCCGCTCGCGGCGCCGTCCTGCTCGACGCCGCCGACCTGCTGCGCCAGCGCCTCTCGGACGTCGCCCGCGACCTCGTCCGCGAGGAGGGCAAGACGCTGACCGAGGCGACCGGAGAGGTGCGACGCGCCGTCGACATCCTCCGCTACTTCGGCGCGCACGGCTGGCGCCTCGGGGGTGACGCCCTGCCGAGCGCCCTGCCCGGCACTTCGGTCTTCACCCGCCACGAGCCGATCGGCGTCGCGGCGCTGATCACGCCGTGGAACTTTCCGATCGCCATCCCGACCTGGAAGGCCGCGCCGGCGCTGGTCAGCGGCAACGCCGTCGTCCTCAAGCCGGCCGAGCTGACGCCGCTGTCGGCGACGCACCTGGCGCGTGTCCTCTCGGACGCCGGACTGCCGGACGGCGTGTTCAACGTGGTGCACGGCAAGGGATCCGTCGTCGGGGACGCCCTCGCGCGTGACCCGCGGGTCGGGGCCTTGTCGTTCACCGGGTCGACCGCGGTCGGTCTGGGCCTGCACGACGTGCTGAGTGCCCGTCGGGCCCGGGTGCAGCTCGAGATGGGCGGCAAGAACGGTTACCTCGTGCTGGACGACGCGGACGCCGTCAGTGCGGCGAAGGTCATTGCCGCCGGCGGGTTCTCGCTCACCGGTCAGGCGTGCACCGCGACGTCCCGGGTGTACGTGACGCCCGGGATCGAGGACGCGTTCGTGTCCGCGCTGGCCAAGGAGGCGGAGCGGTTCGTCCCCGGGGACGGGCTCGACGAGGGCACGGTGATGGGTCCGGTGGTCAGCGAAGACCAGCTCGCGGTGGACGTCGAGGCGCTGCGCCGCGCGCGCGACGAGGGCGCCACGGTGGTCAGCGGAGGACCCGACCCGGACGGCTCGTACTTCCCCCCGACGGTGCTGGCGGACGTCGCGCACGACTCCTACGTCGCGCGCAACGAGGTCTTCGGTCCCGTGATCGCGGTGATGGGGGTGGCCGACTACGACGAGGGCCTCGCGCAGATCAACGACTCCCAGTACGGGCTGACGGCCGGCATCTGCACCACGAGCCTGCACGCGGCGCACGACTTCGCGGCGCGGGCGCAGGTGGGTGTGGTGAAGGTGAACCGGCCCACCACGGGCCTG
>JBKHWX010000205.1:0-3476 GCA_046566325.1 Actinomycetes bacterium
AAGCACTTCGCGGCGAACAACCAGGAGACCGACCGGATGCGCGTCTCCGTCGACGTCGACGAGCGGACGCTGCGGGAGATCTACCTGCCGGCGTTCGAGAAGGTCGTGACGCGGTCCCAGCCGTGGACGGTGATGTGCTCCTACAACAAGATCAACGGCACGTACGCCTCGCAGGACCGCTGGCTGCTGACCGAGGTGCTGCGCGACGAGTGGGGCTTCGAGGGCCTCGTCGTGTCGGACTGGGGCGCGGTGGACGACCGTGTCGCGGGTGTGGCCGCCGGCCTCGATCTCGAGATGCCGTTGTCCGCCGGGGTGAACGACGCCCGGATCGTGGAGGCCGTCCGCTCGGGCAGGCTCGACGAGGCGGACCTCGACCTGGCGTTCACGCGCGTCCTGACCCTCGTGGCGATGTCGCAGGAGGCGCTCGCCGACCCCGGGTCCTTCGAGGCCGACGCCCACCACGCGCTGGCGCACGAGGTCGCCACCCGCACCGCGGTGCTCCTGAAGAACGACGGCGTCCTGCCGCTCGACGCCTCCACGCTGACCAGCAGCGCCGTCGTCATCGGGGAGATGGCTCGAACGCCGCGCTACCAGGGGGCCGGCTCCTCCCAGGTCAACCCCACGCGGCTCGTCAGCGCCCTCCACGCGCTCCGCGACCGCGGGCTGGACGTGCCGTTCGCGCCCGGGTACCGGCTCGCCGAGGCTGCGGGCGCAGAGGGGCAGGTGCGCTCGGACGACGAGCTGCGTCGCGAGGCCGTCGAGCTGGCCAGGGGCAAGACCGCGGTGCTCTTCCTCGGCCTGCCGGCGATCGACGAGTCCGAGGGGTACGACCGCGTCCACATGGACCTGCCGGACAGCCACGTCGCCCTGTTGCGCGAGGTCGCCGAGGTGGCCGAGCGCACCGTCGTCCTGCTCTCCAACGGCTCCGCGGTCACGGTCGCCGACTGGGAGCCGCAGGTGGACGCGATCCTCGAGCTCTGGCTCGGCGGGCAGGCCGGCGGCAGCGCCGCGGTGGACCTGCTCGTCGGCGACGCCGCGCCTTCCGGCCACCTCGCGGAGTCGATGCCGAAGCGGCTTTCCGACGTGCCCGCCCAGCTGAACTTCCCGGGCGAGAACGGCGTCGTGCGCTACGGCGAGGGCATCTTCATCGGCTACCGGGGCCTGGATGCGACGGGGGCGGACGTCTCCTACCCGTTCGGCCACGGCTTGACGTACACCACGTTCCAGTACTCCGACCTCGAGGTGGACGGCGCCACCGTCACCCAGGAGACGGGCGACGAGGACGTCGTCGTCCGGGTCTCCGCCGTGGTGACGAACACGGGTGAGCGTGACGGCGCAGCGGTGGCGCAGCTCTACGTCGGCCGCCCCGGTTCCGCGGTGGCGCGGGCACCACGCGAGCTGCGCGGCTTCGAGCGGGTGGAGCTGGCTCCCGGGGAGTCCCGGCACGTCGAGCTCCGCCTCACGCGGCGCGACCTGAGCCACTGGGACGTCGGCACGCACGGCTGGCTCGTCGAGCCCGGCACCCTCGAGGTGGCTGTCGGCGCGTCGTCCCGTGACCTGCCGCTCACCGCCACGGTCCAGCTCGAGGCCCCGACGCGGCGGCGGGAGCTGACGGAGTACTCGACGATCGGGGAGTGGGTGGAGGACCCGGAGCGGGGCCGGCCCTTATCGAGGCGATGGGCGACTTCGGCAAGACGTTCGGGCCGGAGAGCGAGAGCGCGACGGAGGCCGCCTTCCTCCTGGCGATGCCGGTGGTCAAGGTGCCGCTCATGGGCATGAGCGACGCGATGAGCCTCGACGACCTGGACGCCCTGCTGAAGCGCTTCGGCACCCGCTGACCGACGAGGCACGGCCGATCTCCGGGGGCTCGTTGCCTGCTCGACGGCGGTTGAGGCAGCCACGAGCCACCAGAGATCGCGTGTGTGTGCGGTCGTCTACCGCGGCGTGTACTCGACGTCGACGGCGCCGATGCGCTTGCGCAGGTTCTCCAGACCGCGGCGGACGACGTCGGCCGCGTCGGGCTCTCCGGCGCACTCGAGGGCGTCGACCAGGGCGGTAAGGGCGGACTCGAGGAGCAGGGTGGGCGGGTGGCTGGCGAGGGCGGGCAGCGTCCTGAGCAGCACCTGCAGGGACCGCTGGCGGTAGACGTCCGGGAGCACCTCGAGCAGGCCCGCGAACGCGTCGACGATGTCCGCGGCCACCTGGTGCTGCTGGGAGTCGGCGGTGATGACGGCGAGCGACTCGATGCTGCTCAGCAGGACCTCGGGCACGTTGTCCCGGTACACGATCGCGGTGTCGGCTCCGGACGACGGCGGGACGTCGTCGTCCTCGGCCGCGGCACGCGCGAGCACGTCGCGCAGCTGCGCCACCACGACCCGGGCCGCCCGCGGGTTGTGGTTCGCCCCGGAGATCGAGGTCCAGCCGACCGTCTCGAGCTGCTGCAGCCCGTAGGCGGCGTCGACCGAGTCGATGTTGCGCTGCCGCTCCCGGTGCACGCCCCGCTCGACGGCTCGCGCCACTCGTCCCACTACCGCCTCGTCGCCGTCGCCGCAGGCGGTGTTGATGCGGGCGAGGCGGTCGCCGTAGGCAATGAAGTCGCCGATGGAGACGTCGAGGACGACCTCGCACTCCCCGGATACCCGGTCGATCTCCTTCTGGATCCGGTCGAGGTCGATGCGGACGACGAAGCCCGTGGCGGCGCTGAAGACGGGAGTGCACTGTTCGGACTCGAGCTGCGGCGTCCGGCGCGTCCGTCCGACGACCTCGCGGAGCAGCCGTCCCCGGGCCTCGACCAGGTGGTCGTGGATGGCCTCGACGATCACGACCGGCCGCATCTGGTTGATGGTCGTGTAGACGAGCAGGAGCAGCATGCCCACCGCGACGACGCTCAGGAGCACGGCCAGCGTCGACCCGTAGACCGGCACGAACTTCTCGTGGACCGTCGAGGCCTGCAGCAGCGCGTACGCACCGAGCCCGACGAAGAAGCCCATGTAGAACTGGTTGAGGCGCCGGCGCAGGAACTGGTCGAACGCCTGGGCCGTGAACGAGCTCGCCGACTGCTGGACGGCGACGAGCAGCAGCGAGAACGTGATCGACGCGACCGTGATGACCGTCGAGGCGATGGTCTGGAGCAGCTGCGACACCGCGTCGGCCGTACCGAAGAACGCGCCCAGCCTCCGGTGCAGCGGGCCGAGGAAGCCCGGAGTGCTGCGGTCGAGAAGGTAGACCGCCCCGCCCACGACCAGCACGCCGGCCGCGCACAGGAGCGCCCCGGTGAGGAACTCCGTGAACGACAGGCGAACCGCCTCGCCGAACTCCCCTCGCCGGACGTCACCCGGTCTTCGGCCCCGGGCGGCGACCGCTCGCGGGTCGCGCTGGGGGATCCCGTCGGGCGAAGGGCGCACGAACGGACAGTACCTGTGGGCAGGGTGGCCGACCCGGCGTGACGTTGGCTCGCCGTGGGGACGCTGCGGCCT
>JBKHWX010000206.1:0-3875 GCA_046566325.1 Actinomycetes bacterium
AGCAGGTGGCTCTGGACGGAGACAAATCTCGTCCTGGCCCCTGGAGGACCGAGCCTCAGCACCCCTCGACGCGCTCGGCGTGCCCCGCTGCGCTAGACCTCGTGAACCCCTGGACCCACGGGAGCGACGGAGGTTCCCGCGTACTGGCCGCGGACCGCCGCGATGAGCTGTCTGGCGCGTGGGCTCAGGACCTCCGTGCCGTCGTCCGAGGGGACGAGCAGGCGACCGCGGGTCACGATGACGCCGAGGTCGGCTCCGCTCCACCGGTAGTCGCCGGGACCGTAGATGCGGAGGAAGAACAGCTCCGACTCGTCCTCGAGCTGGTGCCAGTCCGTGCCGGCGTACCGGAATGAGACGGGGCCGTCCGGCTGCAGAACGTACAGCCCCGTCGCCGGCGCGGCCGTGATCCGCTCCACCGCGGGTGCGGTCTCCTTGACGAGCATCTGGCTCCACTCGTCCGCGGGCGCGAGACGCTGCCACCGCTGCGAGAGGTCGTCGAGGTCGAGGTCGACGTCCACGTCGAGGAACTCGAGCAGGTGGAACAGGAACAGCGGGACGTCGGCGAACGCTCCGGGCGAGACGTTCGTCATCGGCGTCGCCCCGCTGATCCGCGGGTTCAGCGTCCCGAGGTACACCCTGCCCTCGGCGCCGTCGACGACGAGGTCGAGCTCGAAGTACCCGCGGTAGCCCTGGCCGTCGAGCCAGTCCCCGACGCGGCGGACCAGCCTGCGCGCCTGCTTCCGCAGGTCGTCCGTGAGCAGGTCGGCGGACGTCTCGTTCCCGCACCAGCCGTTCGGGTCCGGCGTCAGCTCCGGCCGGCCGATGAGCTCGGACAGGAGCGGGCCGAACACCGTTCCGTTCCGCGTCACGACGCCCTCGACGGCGAGAGGAAGGTACTGGGTCGCGCCTCCCTCGGGCGCGGCCCCTAGGCCTTCGCTCGAGAGCCCGCCCAGCTCGCCCCCGACGTCCTCGGGCTCGGGGGACTCGGTCGGAGCCGTGGAGAGCAGCGAGTCGCGCGCATGGACGCTGCCGACCAGTGCGGGGACCTCGGACGGCAGCCGGTCACCGAGCCCGGCGTCGGGGAAGGCTGCCTGGACCTCACCCCGCAACGTCGCAGAGGGGAGGAGCAGGTCGTACCCGAGGTCACGGCAGATCCGCTCGGTCTGCTCGTCGAAGCAGACGAGCAGGATCGTGGGTCGGACGTCCGGTCCCGCCGAGCGCGCAATATGCGCCTGGACCTCCGGGTGCGCCAGCAGCCAGTTGTTGATCTGCTCAGGGCTCCGGAACTCGACGTACGGCTTGTCGAGCGGGGCGAACACCCGCGGGTGGACGCCGTCCCAGGGGTCGTAGTAGGTGACGTACGAGAAGCGCTGGACCCATCTGTCGAGGCCGAGCAGGTTGAACGGCGAGGGGCCGACGAAGAAGATCGGCACCTGGTTGGTCCGGAAGAAGTGGCGCACCTGTGAGATGTCCGAGAGACGCTGCGTGCTCGGAGCCGGGCGGGCGAGCAGGGGCGCTTCGGAGGGCACGGGCTCCGAGGGCACGGGCTCCGAGGGCACGGGCTCGGAGGGCACCGGCTCCGACGGCACCGGTTCGGACGGCACCGGCTCCGACGGCACGGGCGCGGACGGCACAGGTTCCGGCGGCGCCGGCTCGGACGGCACCGGCTCGGTAGCCGGGGGCTCGGACGGCGGCGCAGGCTCCGTCGTGAGCAGCGACTCAGCGAGGAGCGGCTCCGTGACGCCGGTAGCCAACCCGCTCGAGAGTGTCGGCTCGCTCATGAGGCTCGGCTCGTCGGTCTGCGTCGGCCCGCCGGGCGCGGGGATCCCTGACGTCTCGAGGACGGCGGCGGCCTTCTTCGGGGGCGTCCTCCGGCGGGGCGTCGCGGCCTCCTCGACGCGCGTCCGCTTGGTGGCCGGCGTCTTCTTGGCGGCGGTCGTCGCAGGCGTGGTCTTCTTCACCGTCCCCTTCCTGGGGGACGGCGCCTTCTTCGCCGCACCCGCCTTCGCGGCCGTCTTCTTTCCGGCCCCTGGGGTCCCCGTCGTCTCCGTGGCGTTCGGCGACACGTCAGCAGCCGGTGTCTTCTTCGCGGTCTTGCGGGCGGCTCTCTTGACGCCGCTGGCCTGTGGGGTGGTCGGTGTCGGCTCGCTCATGAGGCTCTCCGTAGCTGGTGGATGGCGCCGTCCCCACCGGCGTCGCGGCGACGCCGGCGCGCAGGGACGCGGAGGCTGTTCGGTAGAGGACTGTCGCGGGATAGGAGGTGGTCGGGTTCAGGTGCGGTGGCCGCACAGGTCCGCCGGCCACCGGGCGATGCTAGGAGGGTGCCCGTCCGCCTGGCTGTTGACAAGAAGGAGGGCCACGTCCCTGATCCTGCCCCATTGGACAAGGCTGATGGTTCCATCGGTACGCCGGAGAGGAGATGGCATGTCCACCGATCCCACCGCGAGCACGGGAAGGTCCTCCACCCTGGTCCGCGGGGTGCGACTCGTCCCGGTCGAGTCACGCTCCGCCCACGCTGACCCGGTGGACATCCGCATCTCGGACGGCGTCATCCGGGAGGTCACGCCGTCGCTGCCGTCGCAGCCCGGTGAGCAGGTGTTCGACGGCGCCGGTCGATGGGCCATGCCTGGCCTCTGGGACCATCACGTGCACATGCTGCAGTGGGCCCTGACGTTGGTGCGGCTCGACGTGAGCGGAGCCGCGAACCCCGCCGAGGTGACACGCATCGTCGGCGATCACGTGTCGGCGCTGTCGTCGAGCAGCGGCGGCGCCGTCGTCACCGGCTGGGGCTACCGGTCCGCGACCTGGCCGCGCCAGCCGACCGTGGCGGAGCTGGACGCCGTGAGCGGGGGCCGTCCCGTCGTCCTCATCAGCGGGGACGGCCACAACGGGTGGCTCAGCTCGCGCGCGCTCGAGCTCCTCGGCGTGCCGCCCCATAAGGGTGCACTCGACGAGAACGAGTGGTTCGACATCTTCTCCCGGCTGAGCGAGCTGCCGGGCGCGGCGGAGGAGAGTGCGGCCGGCTACGGGAAGGCCGTGGCGGCCGCAGCCGCGAAGGGGGTGGTCGGGATCGTCGACTTCGAGTTCGGCAGCGGCTACCGCGACTGGCCGGAGCGCCTCGCCGATGGCATAGACACGCTGCGAGTGCGCACAGCCACCTACCCGGACGGCCTCGACGCCATCCTCGACGCCGGCCTCCGCTCGGGTCAGGAGCTGCCGGGTGGCGGCGGTCTGTTGACGATGGGGCCGCTGAAGATCATCTCCGACGGCTCCTTGAACACGCGCACCGCCTACTGCCGGGAGCCGTATGCGGACGCCGCCTCCCTCGAGTTCCCCCGGGGCAAGCAGAACTACTCGGCGGACGAGGTGACCGACCTGCTGCGCCGTGCGCACGACGGTGGGCTGGAGGCCGCCGTCCACGCGATCGGGGACGCCGCGGTCGCATCGGCGCTCGACGCCTTCGAGGCGACCGGCGCGGCCGGCTCGATCGAGCACGCGCAGCTGGTCGACTGGGCCGACGTCCCGCGGATGAGCCGCCTCGGCGTACGCGCCAGCGTCCAGCCCGCGCATCTTCTCGACGACTGGGACGTCACGGAGCAGTGCTGGCCCGACCGCACCGACCGCTGCTTCGCGCTGCGTTCCATGCTGGACGACGGGGTGACGCTGGTGATGGGTTCGGACGCTCCCGTCTCGCCACTCGACCCCTGGCTCACCATGGCGGCGGCGGTCCACCGCGCCGCCCCGGGACAGCGCCCCTGGCACCCGGAACAGTCCCTCACACCCGCCGAGGCCCTCGCCGCCAGCACCGACGGCCGTCGCACGCTCGCAGTGGGCGAGCCCGGTGACGTCGTCCTCGTGGACGACGACCCGCTGCG
>JBKHWX010000207.1:0-5586 GCA_046566325.1 Actinomycetes bacterium
CGCGAGGAGGACGTCGCCAAGGCCAGGCAGGCGCTCGAGAGCCGTGGGATCGCGGTGCTGGACCCGCCCGAGGACTGGCTCTTCAAGGCCCGTGTCGACTCGGCGCAGGTCGACGTGATCTTCCGGCTCGCGAGCGGTCCGGTGGACGACGCCCTGCTGGCCCGGTGCGAGGAGCGCAGCGTCGACTCGGTCCGGATGCCGGTGATCTCGGCCACCGACCTGCTGGTGTCGAAGCTGCATGCGCTGACCGAGCACAGCTGCGACTTCGGTCCGGTGCTGGCCGTGATGCGGAGCCTTCGGGAGCAGCTCGACCTGCCGCTCGTCGAGCGGTCGAGCGAGGGCATCCCCTTCGCCGAGGCCGCGCTCTTCCTCGCGCGGGGCCTTCGCATCCTCCCGGGGGGCGAGCAGCCCGCCGAACCGGCTGCGCAGAAACGTACGGGCTGAGGCACGCACCTCGCCGTGTCGAGGGCCGGGTATCGAGAGCCGGGTATCGAGGGGCCGGTCGCCGTCCATGCTCGGGAGGCGACCGACAAAGGAGATCGACAAGGAGACGGAATGGCCGACAGCTACTACACGCTCCGCGACGTGGAGCGTGTCCTCGGCGAGGACGACCGGACCGCCGAGCTGGGTGTCACTCTGACCGAGCGGGCGGGCCGGCTCTTCATCCGGGGTGAGGTGACGAGCGTCGAGAGCCGCCGCGCCGTCCTCGACATCGTCCAGCAGATGTGCCCCGGGTGCGAGGTCGTCGACGAGATGAGCACGGCCGAGGCCACCCTCTCGACGGGACCCGACCACTCGGAGGAGATTCGATGATCCGCATCGCCGCCGTGGGCGACATCCACCTCGGCCCGGACCTCGCCGGCAAGCACCGCCTGGGACTGGCCGACGTCCCCGAGCGAGCCGACGTCCTCCTGCTGGCGGGCGACCTCACCCGGCACGGGACGGTGGAGGAGGCGCGGGTGGTCGCCAACGAGTACCAGGACGTGGGCGTCCCCGTCGTCGCCGTGCTGGGCAACCACGACTACCAGAGCGACCAGGAGGACGACGTCACGCGCGTCCTGCGGGACGCAGGGCTGACCGTCCTCGAGGGCGACGGGGTCGTCCTCGACCTCCCCTCCGGCCGCCTCGGGGTCGCCGGCGCCAAGGGGTTCTGCCTCGGTTTCGCCGGTCGCTGCGCGAGCGAGTTCGGCGAGCCGGAGATGAAGGCCTTCACGCGGCACGGTCGCGAGAGCGCCGAGCACCTGGCGGAGGGGCTCGCGAAGATCGAGAACGCCGACGTGAAGGTCGCGCTGACCCACTTCTCGCCCGTCGACGACACGTTGGTCGGCGAGCCCCCGGAGATCTGGGCCTTCCTCGGCAACTACCTGCTCGGAGAGGCGATCGACGAGGCCGGCGTCCACCTCGCCGTCCACGGGCACGCGCACGCGGGCTGCGAGAAGGGTGTGACCGCCGGCGGGACGAGGGTTCGCAACGTGGCGCAGCCGGTCATCCGCTGCGCCTACGCGATCTACGAGGTGCACCCGAGCCACGCGGAGAGCGCGGCCACCAGCGGTGCTGCGGCCGCGGGGTGAGCCGAAAAGCGTGACTCGTCACGACCCGGGACGCTAGGTTCTGCCCAGGAGCGCGACAGGGCGCGGCCGAGCCCTGTCGAGGGCATGACCGAGGGGGGCGCTGCCATGCGAGTCCCGGGACGACGCATCCCGCTGCTGGCCACCGCGGCTGTCGCCGCCGGGGTCCTCGCAGGGGTCGGCGCGCTCCCCTCGAGCGCGGCCGACCGGACGACGGCGCTGACCGGAACAACAGCGCAGGATCAGACGACCGGGCAGGATCAGACGGCCGGGCAGGATCAGACCACCGGGCAGGCCGCCGTCCCGCACCTGCAGTGGGGTGAGTGCCAGGACGGCTTCCTCGAGCCCGAGCCGGGGTTCGACTGCGCCACCGCCACCGTCCCGCTGGACTACACCGACCCTCGCGGGGCGACGATCGACCTGGCGCTGAAGCGCCACCGCGCCGACGACCGGGCACAGCGGATCGGCTCCCTGTTCATCAACCCGGGCGGCCCCGGCGGCTCCGGCGTGGACTTCGTCACCGATGCCGCGCTGATCTACGGACCGCAGGTGCTGTCGAAGTTCGACGTCATCGGCTTCGACCCGCGCGGCGTCGCACGCAGCGCCCCGCTGATCTGCTTCGACGACGACCTCCAGGTCTTCAACACGTTCGCGTTCCTCCCGGCGTTCCCGGTGGACGTGAAGGAGGGAAAGCAGTTCGTCGACGAGTACGCGAGCTACACCGCGCGGTGCGCGGCGAAGGCTCAGCCGATCCTCGACCACATGTCCACCGGGAACGTGGTGCGGGACCTGGACCTGCTGCGCGCGGCTGTCGGTGACGACAAGCTGACGTACGCCGGGTACTCCTACGGCACCCTGATCGGCACGACCTACGCGAACATGTTCCCGAACCAGGTTCGGGCGGTCGTGCTCGACGGCGTTCTCGACCCCGTCGCGTGGACGACGGGAAAGAACGCGGCGGACGCCGCCACGAGGCCCTACACCATCCGCCACGGGGCGCCCGAAGGCACCTACGCCACCTTCCAGCAGTTCGTCGCCACCTGCGCGAAAGCGGGTCCCGACGCCTGCCCGCTCGCAAAGCGAGGGGACCCGCAGACGGTGTACGCCGACCTTGCCGAGCGTCTGAAGCAGAAGCCGGTGGACGTGCCCCTGGGGTACGGGCTGTACCAGCGGTTCGACTACCCGCAGCTCGTCGGCCTCACCCAGGGCGCGATGTACGACACCTCGATGTGGCCACTGCTCGCACAGCTCGTCGCGGACCTCGACCAGCGCAGCGACCCGGCCGTGGTCGGCGAGCGCGTTCAGCAGCTGCGCCAGCGCCTGGGTCTCGAGAAGAAGGCGGCTGGTGGCGCCGCCCTCCGCGGCCGCGCCGCGCTGGACGCAGGGGACGACGAGCAGTTCTGGCAGACCGTCGAGGGCTTCGACGGCGTCGGCTGCCTGGACAGTGACAACCCTCCGACCGTCCTCGCGTGGCCCGTTGTGGCTGCTGCCTCAGACCTGAAGGCGCGCTACTTCGGCAGCCCGTGGACGTGGGCCAGCACCGCCTGCGCGACGTGGCCGGGGAAGGACACAGGCCGCTACACCGGCCCCTGGACCGCGGCCACCGCCAGCCCCGTCCTCGTCATCGGGAACAGGTACGACCCGGCCACCCCGTACTCCGGGGCGGAGCGCGTCGCACACCTCCTGCCGTCGTCCCGCCTGCTGACGCTGAACGGTTCCGGGCACACGGCCCTCGCCAAGAGCCGCTGCATCGACGACGCCGTGTCGACCTACCTCGTCACCGGCGCGCTACCCGCGGAGGGCACCGTCTGCCAGGCCGACGCCGCTCCGTTCGAGGCGGTCCCCGCCGCCGTGGCCGCGCGCGAGGACGCTCGGCAGCAGGTCATCGCGGCCAACATCCCGCTGATCGCCCAGCACTGACGCGGGGGGCGGGCAGCCCGGGCGCCACAGCCCACAGGCCGTCGGCGGCTGCGGGTGAAGGCTGCCGTCGGAACGGTCTGGAGGTGTCTAGGCGTGTATCGCGGGCTCGCGATACAGGCGTAGAAGCGTCTATCCCTGGAGCCCGGGGCGAGGTTGCGGTGCGACCCTTGTTTTTACACGGCATGTGCCGTAGAAAAAGAGGGGCAAGGCCCAACACGAAAGGAGCTCGACATGAAGACCACTCCCCCCTGCTCGTCCTCTCAGCAGCGCGCGCAGCACCCGGCATGGACGGCGCCGACGGGCAAGCAGGGGGTGGAGGCCGCGGTCGTCGCACTCGACGAGGCCCGCCTCGCCGGGCGGTCCCAGAGCGAGGTCCGCAGCCGGTGCAAGGAAGTCATCGCCGCCTACGACAGAGCCATCGTGTCGGCAGAGGCGGACCTGAACGCCCTCCTCGGGCCGATCGACGGAATGTCGCGCACCAAGGTCATGGCGGCTCGGCACGGGTCGGCCGCCCAGGCCAGCCAGCGCGTGCTTGACCGGCTCCGTCTCGCGCGCCAGCGGCACCTGCTGACGGCGTCACCGGCGTGCGGCCCTTCCTACGCCGACGCGGCGACCGCTGATACACCGCTCGGCCCGTACTGGCCGCAGACGGACTACCTGCCGGAGCGGGAGGTCTACGGCACGCGGCGGATCCTGTCGCCTCGCTGAGCCGCCCCTCGATGGCGCCGGTCGCCTCGGGAAGGACCGCACCCGCCGCCCTTCCCGAGCCGGCCATCTTCCGGGGAGAGCGTTCACAGCATGAGGGCCGGTCCACCCCCCACCCGGTGGACCGGCCCTCGTTGTGAGCGTCTGCGCTCAGCTGACCTCCCCAGTCACCCCCTGCTGAGGAGCAGACGCCACGCTTCTGGGCCGCGCTCGACGTACGAGACGGTCATCCGCCCGCCGCACCGCTGCGCGAGCTGCTTCAGCAGGGGGACCGGGTCGTGCGGTGCGACCAGCAACAGCGAACCGCCGGCCGGGACGGCGTCGAACGCGCCGAACACCGTCGCGTGGCGGATCGCGTGGGGCACGCTGCGTACGTCCAGCTCGGGGACGTCGTCCTCGTCGTGCCCTCCGCAGCCGCACGTGCCGCTCGAAGCGGCTGCCCCGGACGAGCGCTCGGTCGGCTCGCTCGCGTGGCCGTGCCCGTGGCCGGAACCGCACCCACAGGCGCCTCCGCTGCCACACCCGGCAGCCTCGGCGTCGGCCCCGAGCAGCTCGTGCATCCCCTCGAGGACGGCGGCGAGCGACACCTCCGGATCGGCGGCGACCACCGGCAGGACGAGGTCGTTCTCCTTGGTCAGGTGCGTGTCGAAGAGGACCTTCAGCGCGTACCCGGCAGCGGCGGCCCGAAGGGGCTCGGCAGCGCGGGAGACCTCGTCCACGAGCCCGGTCAGCACACGGTGCTCGGCGACCATGGACTCGACGAGGAGCCTGGCGGACGGGCTCCCGGCGGCAGCGGGGTACAGCGACTGCTCCTCCGCGAGCGCGTGCGGCACCAGCTCGTCCCGGCAGAAGGCGTCCATGCGGCTGCGCGCGTCCTCGAAGGGACCTCCTCCGCCAGCGGCACTCGTCAGCATCAGCTCCACGTACACGCCGAGCTGGCCGGCCATCTGCGCGTGGTGGGCCTTGACCGCCTCGACCGCGGCGGCGTCCTCGGCGGACGACGCGAGGATCGCCGGTCGTGCGGTCGAGCTGGCAGGCCCGCCCTGCGCCGTCCCGGCTGCGCCGCCGTGGCCCTCTGTGCGGACCGCGGCTGCGCCGCCCGCGCCCTTCTCGGTGATCGTCACGTCTTGCCCTCCCGGCGTCCGAACCGTCTGGTCAACCCCTGGGACTATTAACTACAGTGTAGCCCGTGAAAAAGGAAGAGCCTTTGGGCCCTTCTCCCGTGCGCAGCCGCTCGGGAGGGGCGCGGCTGTCGGGGCAACGTGCCGCCGTCCTCGAGCGCCTGCAGCAGCGCGACGACGCGGTGACGATCGTCGACCTCGCCGCGGAGCTGGGCGTGCACAGCAACACCGTCCGCGAGCACCTGGACGCCCTCGTCGAACACGGACTGGCC
>JBKHWX010000208.1:0-5097 GCA_046566325.1 Actinomycetes bacterium
CACGGACCGGCACGCGTCATCGCGATGTGCAACCAGAAGGGTGGCGTCGGCAAGACGACGACGATCAACCTCGGTGCCGCGCTCGCCGAGTACGGCCGCCGCGTCCTCCTCGTCGACTTCGACCCCCAGGGCGCGCTGTCGGTCGGGCTCGGCATCAACCCGCTCGAGCTCGACGTCACCGTCTACAACGTGCTGATGGAGCGGGAGACGGACGCGAGGTCCGCGATCCGCAAGACCCACGTCGACGGCCTCGACCTGCTGCCCGCCAACATCGACCTCTCGGCCGCGGAGGTGCAGCTCGTCGGCGAGGTGGCCCGGGAGATGGTGCTGTCACGCGCGCTGCGCGACGTCACCGACGACTACGACGTCGTGATGATCGACTGCCAGCCCTCCCTCGGCCTGCTGACCGTGAACGCGCTGACGGCGTCCCACGGCGTGATCATCCCGCTGGAGTGCGAGTTCTTCGCGCTGCGCGGCGTCGCGCTGCTCGTCGAGACGATCGAGAAGGTGCAGGACCGCCTGAACCCCCGTCTGCAGATCGACGGGATCCTGGCGACGATGTACGACAGCCGCACGCTGCACAGCCGGGAGGTCGTGGCCCGTGTCGTGGAGGCGTTCGGCGACCGGGTGTTCCACACCGTGATCGGCCGTACGGTGAAGTTCCCGGACGCGACCGTCGCCGCCGAGCCGATCACCCGGTACGCGTCCGCGCACCCAGCCGCCGACGCCTACCGCCAGCTCGCCCGCGAGCTGGTCGCCCGGGGGGACGCGGCCTGAGCACGCTGTCTTCGGCGCAGGGTGTCGTTGCGGAGGACGCACCGCTGGCCATCCTGGCCACGGGCGACGCGCCGCGGCCCGCCTTCGAGGTGCACCTTGAGAACTTCTCCGGCCCCTTCGAGCTGCTGCTCGGCCTGATCTCGAAGCACCGGCTGGACATCACGGAGGTCGCGCTCGCCACCGTCACGGACGAGTTCATCGCACACATCCGCGCCCGTGAGGGCGCGTGGGACCTCGACGAGGCGACCGGCTTCCTGCTCGTCGCCGCCACCCTGCTCGACCTGAAGGCCGCGCGGCTGCTGCCGGCCGGCGAGGTCGAGGACGACGAGGACCTCGCCCTGCTCGAGGCCCGCGACCTGCTCTTCGCGCGGCTGCTGCAGTACCGGGCGTTCAAGGAGGTCGCCGCGTCGTTCGAGGCGCGGCTGGATGCCGAGGCGCGCCGGACCCCGCGTCCGGGCGGTATCGACCCCGGCCTCGGCCAGCTGCTTCCCGAGCTGGTGCTGGGGATCGGGCCGGAGCAGCTCGCCCTCGTCGCCGCCCCGGCCCTCGCACCCAAGCCCGAGCCACCCGGCGTCCACCTCGCCCACCTCCACGCCCCACGGGTCAGCGTGCGGGAGCAGGCCGCCCTGCTGGTCGGCCGCCTGCGGCGGCAGCGCACGTCCACCTTCCGCGGCCTCGTCGCCGACGCCGACGGGACGACGACGGTGGTCGCCCGCTTCCTCGCCCTCCTCGAGCTGTTCCGCGAGGGAGTCGTCGCGTTCGAGCAGGTGTCGCCGCTGGCCGAGCTCACAATCCGGTGGACGGGCGAGGACACCGGCGACGTCGACGTCCCCGACGAGTTCGACGGGGCGGGCGAGGACGACGGCGACGCACCAGCGCCGGAGCCGTCGGCAGCGGGTGGCGACGAGCAGGCGGGAAGACTGTGACGACGGACCCGACGACGAGCGAGCCGACGACGAGC
The DNA here is from genome assembly GCA_046566325.1 of Actinomycetes bacterium. GTDB lineage: Bacteria > Actinomycetota > Actinomycetes > Actinomycetales > BWSM-131 > BWSM-131. The sequence continues at coordinate 1,739 of JBKHWX010000208.1, forward strand.
GAGCCGACGACGAGCGAGCCGACCAGAGAGCAGCCGCAGCAGGACGCGCTCGACCTCGACGTCGTCCCCGGTGGCGTGCGCGGCGCACTGGAAGCGGTCCTGATGGTCGTCGACGAGCCGGTGCCGGAGGTCGCGCTCGCGGCAGCGGTGGCACTGCCCGTCGACCGCGTCCGCGAGGTCCTGCGGCAGCTGGCCGACGAGTACACCGAGCAGCGCCGCGGGTTCGAGCTGCGCCAGGTGGCGGGCGGGTGGCGCGTCTACAGCCGCGAGGAGTTCGGCCCGGTTGTCCAGCGGTTCCTGCTGGAGGGGCAGACGGCGCGGCTGACCCGGGCGGCGCTCGAGACGCTGGCCGTCATCGCGTACCGCCAGCCCGTGGCCCGGGGGAGGATCTCGGCGATCCGCGGCGTCAACGTGGACGGCGTCGTCCGCACCCTCGTCGCGCGCGGACTCGTGGCCGAGGTTGGCCAGGACGGGGAGACGGGTGCGACCCTCTACGGCACGACGCGTTTCTTCTTGGAGAAGATGGGTCTGGGCAGCCTCGACGACCTGCCCGCCCTGGCGCCCTACCTGCCCGAGGAGGACGCCTTGGAGCAACTGGCGGAAGGACACGGGTGACGGCAGCGAGAGGTGGGTCCGGGGGCCGTGGACGACGGACGCCCGGTGCGGCCGCGGGACGCCAGGGCCGCGGCAGGTCCGGCGTCCTGAGCTCGCGACGGACCGGGGGCAGGACCGGCAAGCCCGGCAGGTTCGACCAGCCCGGCTCGTTCGAGGAGTCGCAGCGGGGGCGGAAGGACGAGGCGGGCAGGAGGCCCCCTGCCAGCGCCCGAGAGGCGCGCGGTGAGGGGGTGCTGACGGGGAGCGAGCAGGAGGGCGTCCGCCTGCAGAAGGTGCTCGCCCAGGCGGGGGTGGCCTCCCGGCGAGCGAGCGAGGACCTCATCGCTGCGGGGCGGGTGAGTGTCAACGGGGACGTGATCACCGAGCTGGGTGTGAGGGTGGACCCGGCGACCGCCGTGATCCACGTCGACGGCATGCGGGTGCAGCTCGACACCTCGCGGGTCTACCTGGCGCTGAACAAGCCGCGGGGCGTCGTCTCGACGATGAGCGACCCTGAGGGACGCCCGTGTCTGGGCGACCTGGTCGGGGACCGGTCGGAGCGGCTGTTCCACGTGGGCCGGCTGGACGTCGACACCGAGGGGCTGCTGCTGCTCACCAACGACGGGGACCTGGCGCACCGGCTGCAGCACCCGTCCTACGGGATCGAGAAGGCGTACCTGGCCGAGATCCCCGGGCCGGTGCCACGCGACCTCGGACGGCGGCTGCGGGCCGGCATCGAGCTGGACGACGGCCTGGTCGTCGTGGACTCGTTCAAGCTGGTGGACTCCAAGCCCGGCCGGGCGCTGGTCGAGGTGGTGCTGCACGAGGGCCGCAACCACGTAGTCCGGAGGCTGCTGGCGACCGTGGGCCATCCCGTTCTGCAGCTCGTGCGGACGAGGATCGGGCCCGTCCGAGTGGGCGACCTGCTCCCCGGCCGGCACCGGCCGCTCACCCGCAAGGAGCTGGGCGAGCTGATGGCCGCCGCCGGGGTGTGAGGCGCCGGGATGTGAGGCGCCGGGATGTGAGGCGCCGGCACTGAGCCGCGTCGCCCTGCACCGAACCCGCCCGTTACCGTGGGGCGCCGCACCCCCAACCACCCACCCGGGGTTCGCTGACAATCTGGCTGTAAACGCGCCGCAAATGCCGGGTATGAACCGCCACTTCGTCAGCGAACCGGGTCCGGGAGGGGACGACGAGTCGGCGGAGGAGGACACGGACGGTGGCGGTACGGGCGATCCGCGGTGCCATCCAGCTCGACGTCGACGAGCGGGAGCACCTGCTGGCGTCCACGCGCGAGCTCGTGACCGCCGTCCTCGAGGCCAACGACCTGTCGACCGACGCGCTGATCTCGATCCTCTTCACGGTCACCGCGGACGTCCGGAGCGAGTTTCCCGCGCTCGCCGCCCGCGAGCTGGGGCTGGGGGACGTGCCGCTGCTCTGCACGATGGAGATCGACGTCCCAGGGGCGATGCCTCGCGTCGTCCGCCTCATGGCGCACGCCGAGATGGACGTGGCGCGCGCCGAGGTCCAGCACGTGTACCTGCGAGGCGCGGTGGCCCTCCGCCGCGACCTCGCCCAGTAGACCGACGTGACGACGCCCGCCCGTACGAGCGCGCCCGTGGCCGGTAGCCCCACCCGTGCGCCGGCGCGGACGACCGGCCCCGTGCGCGTCGTGGGCACCGGACTGCTCGGAGCCAGCATCGGTCTGGGGCTGCGCAGCTACGGCGTGGACGTCGTCCTCAGCGACCCCTCGCCGACCGCCCTCGCGATGGCGCGCGACCTCGGCGCCGGCAGGCTGCCCGAGCCGGACGACGCAGAGCCGGCACTCGTCGTCGTCGCGGCGCCGCCGGACGTCACCGCACGCGTCGTCGCCGCCGAGCTCGCCGCGCACACCGACGCCGTCGTCACGGACGTGGCCAGCGTGAAGGGGGCTCCGGCGAAGGAGGTGCGCGCCCTCCTCGGCGAGGGCGCGGGCGCGGACCGGTACGTCGGGGGACACCCGCTCGCCGGGCGCGAGCGGTCGGGAGCGGTCGCCGCCCGCGCCGACCTCTTCGCGGGGCGTCCCTGGGTGCTGACCCCCGGCCCGGACGTACCCGCCGAGGCACTCGCCGTCGTCCGTGACCTCGTGGTGGACCTCGGCGCGACGCCTGTCCTGATGAGCCCCGACGCGCACGACGCGGCGGTCGCGCGGGTGTCGCACGTGCCTCAGGTCGTGTCCAGCCTCGTGGCCGCCCGGCTCACCGACGCGACCGAGGACGCGGTCGCCCTCGCCGGACCCGGCCTGCGGGACGTCACCCGCATCGCGGCGAGCGAGCCGGCGCTGTGGGTGCAGATCCTGACGGCGAACGCGGGCCCGGTCACCGAGGTGCTGAGGGCTCTGCAGCGTGACCTCGCCTCGGTGGTCGACGCCCTCGAGGCCCTTGCGGACGACGACGACGCGGTGGGGGCGCGGGCGACGGTGGCGGCGGCGATCCAGCACGGGAACGAGGACCACGCGCGGATCCCGGGCAAGCACGGTGCGCCGCCGATGCGGTACGAGGTCGTGACGGTGCTCGTCCCGGACCGCCCGGGCGAGCTGGGACGGCTGTTCTCCGAGATGGGGGAGGTCGGCGTCAACCTCGAGGACCTGCACCTCGAGCACTCACCCGGCCAGCCGGTGGGTCTCGCGGAGCTGTCCGTGCTGCCGGCCGCGCGTCCCGTGCTGGAGCAGGCGCTGGCCGAGCGCGGCTGGGTGCTGCCGGGGTGAGCCGAGCCACTAGCCTTCC
>JBKHWX010000209.1:0-10312 GCA_046566325.1 Actinomycetes bacterium
ATCGCGGCGGCCGCGCGCGCTCATCTCACTGTGTTCGCGGTCGGACAATGGTTGGCCTCGAACGTCTCCCTCGGCCGTCAGATCGCCGCCGAGGGCCATGAGCTCGGCAACCACACCTGGAGCCACCAGCCGATGACGACGCTGAGCCCGACGGCCGCCCAGGTCGAGATCCAACGCGGGGCCGACGCCGTCACCGCAGTCCTGGGCAGTCCGGGTCTGCTGTTCCGGCCCTCCGGCACCCCGAGCAGCACACCCGCCATCCGTGCGGCGGCCCGCACCGTCGGATACCCCCGGTGCGTCTCCTATGACGTCGACCCCCTGGACTACCAGGACCCGGGGGCGGACGCGGTCCGCGGTCGGACCCTGGCCGCCGTCACCGCCGGGTCGATCGTCAGCCTGCACCTCGGCCACCAAGGCACCATCGACGCGCTCCCCGGGATTCTCGCCGGGCTCGCCGCCCGGAACCTGACCGCGGTGACGGTCACCGCGCTGCTCGGACACGCCTCCTGACCGGCCGGCCGGTGTCGCCGACGACCTGGGACTACCGAGAGAGAGGACGGCCGTGGACTACCGAGTGCTGGGTGAAGGAGAGCTGCGCAGGATCGTCGCGGTGTTCGACACCGGCGACGACGTGATCGACGGGCTGAACCGGGTGGCGAGCGAGGAGAACCTCTCCGCCGCGTCGATCACCGCCGTGGGCGCCGTCCAGAAGGCCACCCTGGGCTGGTACGACATCGACGCCCGGACCTACCGCAAGAACCCGGTCGACGAGCAGGCCGAGGTGCTCAGCCTGATCGGGGACGTCGCGGTGGGCACGGACGGCAAGCCCGCGGTCCACGTCCACGCCGTGCTGGGGCTACGCGACGGGACGACGCGCGGCGGGCACCTGCTGGAGGGAACGGTGCGTCCGACGCTGGAGGTCGTGCTGACGGAGAGCCCGGCGTACCTGGCGAAGACCTACCGTCCCGAGGTCGGCCTGGCGCTCATCGACGTCGACGCGCAGCCGAAGGGCTCCGCAAACGATTAGCCGCTCGGCGGACGGGTAGGTGGTGTCGCTCCGACAGAGAGCTCCCTGCGAGAGGACGTTGATGTGAACCAGCCCGCCCAGCAGCAGGAGCCTCCCGGCGTCCAGTCGAAGATGCAGCCTCGCCCGGACTGCGGGGAGGAGAGCTACCGCGGGTCCGGACGCCTGGAGGGCAAGGCGACGGTGATCACGGGCGGCGACAGCGGCATCGGCCGCGCGGTCGCCATCGCGTTCGCCAGGGAAGGGGCCGACGTCCTCATCGCCTACCTGTCCGAGGACGAGGACGCGCAGGACACCGCACGCTTCGTGGAGAAGGCGGGACGCAAGGCCGTGCTCGTCAAAGGCGACCTGTCGAAGGCCGAACACTGCCGCGACGTCGTCCAGAAGGCGGTCGACGAGTTCGGCAAGATCGACGTCCTCGTCAACAACGCCGCCTACCAGATGACGCACGAGACCCTGGAAGAGATCTCGGACGAGGAGTGGGACTACACATTCCGCACCAACATCTACGCGTTCTTCCACCTGGCGAAGGCCGCGCTGCCGCACATGCAGTCGGGCGCGTCGATCATCGGCAGCTCGTCCGTCAACTCCGACGTGCCGTCCCCCACGCTCGCGCCCTACGCGGCGACGAAGTCGGCGATCGCCAACTTCTGCGCGAGTCTCGCCCAGATGCTCGGCAGCAAGGGGATCCGCGTCAACAGCGTGGCGCCCGGTCCGATATGGACCCCGCTCATCCCCTCGACGATGCTGGAGAAGAAGGTCGAGAGCTTCGGTGGTGACACCCCGCTCGGCCGCCCGGGCCAGCCCGCCGAGCTCGCGCCTGTCTACGTCCTCCTGGCGTCGGACGAGGGCAGCTACATCTCCGGAGCGAGGATCGCCGTGACGGGCGGACGGCCGATCCTGTGAGAGGCTGCCGTCGTCAGGAGGAGGAGTCGCCATGTCGTTCACCACGCCCGAGCCGGTGGTATCCGGGCAGCCCTACCCGGTGACCGAGGTCGAAGGAGCACCTCCGGGCAGTCTCGAGCAGTTCGTCGGCGAGACCCGCTTCACGGTGGACCTGGACGGTCGGCCCTACGAGATCGCGGGCGTCGGGGGCGAGCAGAACGCGTCCGTCCGGTTCCACGAGAAGGACGTCGCGCACGACGGCAAGGACATCCGCGTCTGGCTCGTCAGCCGGACGGCGGGTGGCTCGTTCGTGGCCGAGCAGCAGTCGGCGTACTGAGCCGATGAGCGAACTGAGCGGATCGCTGAGCGCATGAGGGAGCAGACGAGCGAGCCGGGCGTCGCCCTCGTCGCCGGCGCCTCCCGCGGGCTCGGTCTGCTGATCGCCGAGCGGCTCGTTCGCGAGGGGTTCTCCGTCGCGATCTGCGCCCGGAGCGAGGCGGAGCTCGAGCGTGCTCGGGCACGTCTCGAGGACGAGGCCGCCGGACGCACCGGCGTGGTCGCCGTCCCCTGCGACCTCACACAGCGCCGGGAGATCGACGACCTCGTCCGCGAGGTGTCCGAGCGGCTCGGCCCGGTGGACGTGCTCGTCTACGTCGCGGGCGTCATCCAGGTCGGCCCCGAGCAGGACATGACCGACCACCACTTCGAGGTGGCCGTCGACACGATGCTCTGGGGACCGGTCCGGCTCGCGAGGGCCGTCCTGCCCGGGATGCGGGAGCGCGGGTACGGCCGGATCGCCGTGGTCACCTCGATCGGGGGCCGGCTGTCCGTCCCGCACCTGCTGCCGTACTGCGTCGCCAAGTTCGGGGCCGTCGGGTTCACGGAGGGGCTGCGTGCCGAGCTTGCCGGCACCGGCGTGAAGGTCACGACCATCGTCCCCGGGCTGATGCGCACCGGCTCCCACCTGCGCGCCCACTTCACGGGAAAGCAGGAGCAGGAGTACGCGTGGTTCGCGCTGGGCGCCTCGGCGCCGCTGGTCGCCATGGACGCCGACCGCGCGGCCGACCGGATCGTCGCCGGCGTCCGAGCGGGACGACGCGAGGTCGTCCTCACGCCGCTGGCGCAGGTCGCGATGCGCTTCCACGGGATCGCGCCGGCGACCACCACGGCACTGATGGAGCTGATGGCGAGGCTCCTGCCGTCGTCCCCGCCGCCCTCGGACACCGACGCGACGCGGACCGTGGAGGGGGAGGTGGCCGACGAGGCTCTCGGGTCGCGGATGCTGCGTGGGCTGACCGTCCTGGGACGCCGCGCCGCGCAGCGGAACAACGAGCTGTAGGTCTCACGCGAGCTACAGCTCGGTCTGGGTGGCAGGGTCCTCGACGAGCGACGGGGTGCGCGTCGGTAGGAGCGCGGCACAGACGAGCCCGACGACCAGCGCCCCTGCGAAGACCGCCAGGAGCGTTCGGTGGTCGTTCAGGATCGCGACGCGGCCCGCGTCGAGGTCGAGCAGGCCGCCGAGGGTGGCGATGCCGACAATGCCTCCGAGGTAGCGCATCGTCGAGCTCATGCCGGCGGCGGTTCCGCTGACATGGCGGGGCACCGCGCTGAGCGCGGCGTGCTGCGCCGCCGGCGTGGCCAGTCCGAGCCCGGCGCCGAGCAGCGACAGCGGGAGCGCCACGGGGCCCACGGCGGAGAGGTCGGTCGCGCCGAGCGCGGCTAGCCCCGACAAGGTCATCAGGGAGCCGACGACGGCGACGGGACGAGCGCCGAAGCGGTCCGTCAGGCGTCCCGCGATCGGTGACGCGACGACGACCGCGATCATCATCGAGATCAGCAGCCGGCCGGTGGCCGTAGGGCCCGCTCCGGCCAGCCTTTGGAGCACCTGCGGAAGCTCGAACAGCAGCGTGTACATCGTGAGGTTCTGCACGGCGATGAGGATGCTTCCCGCTGTGAAGGGGACCGAGGCGAAGAGCGCGAACGAGACGACGGGGTCCGCCGTCCTCCTCTCCCACCACGCGAAGGGCGCGACCAGCACGACGCACGCGGCGAGGAGCGCGATGGAGGCGACGCCGCTGGTCTCCAGGCCGATGACGAAGGCGCTGAGCAGTGCGGCGAGGAGGATGCTCCCTGCCCAGTCGAACCGGGGTGGTCCCGAGGAACCGGGTGCTGTCCGGTCACCTCCTCGGGTGCCGGCGTCGCTCATCAGGGAGGCCGTGGCGGGCGCGTCATGCCGTGCCCGGGCCGCGAGGAGCGTCGAGACCGCGAGAACGGGAAGGTTGACCAGGAAGACGCTCGGCCAGCCGAAGACGTGGACGAGCTCGCCGCCGAGGAGCGGTCCGACAGCCGCTGCCAGGGACATGGCTGCGCCGAACGTGCCGAAGGCCCGACCCCTGCGGTGCACGGGCAGCTCGATCCTCAGCAGGGCACCAGCGGCAGGCACGAGGACGGCACCGCCGGCGGCGATCAGCACACGCGACAGCGCGAGCACGGCGAGGACGGGTGCGAAGAAGCCGAGGACAGCGCCTGCCGCGATGATGGCCTGACCCAGCGCGACCATCCTCCAGTGCCCGAGCCAGTCACCGAGCTTGCCGCCGGGACTCTGCAGCACGATGGCCGCGACGAGGTAGCTCGCTACCAGCGCCTGCGTCACTGTCCCCGTTGCCTGGCCCACGTCGCGGGCGATATCCGGCAAGGCGACGGCGATCATGGTCGAGTTCAGGGGCAGGAGGGAAGCGGCCAGCAGCACCGACGCCAGGCGTCTCCCGAGCCCCGGCCCGACCTGCGGCCCCACCTCTTCCTCAGCCACCGGTGATCGGCCGACGCTGCAGGAGGAAGACGACGCGGTCGCGGAAAGCGAACTCTATGTCGTGATCCGGAGAGCCGTACACAGGGTCACAGGCCGCCGCCAGCGCGTGCAGCGCCGCCAGGTCCTGCTCGTCGAGACAGGGGCCGTTCACCATCTCCCCCCTGATCGGCACATGCTGCGTACCCCCGCCGGGCCGGCACCGGACCGACACGTCCTTCTCGCCGAGCCGCCGCTCCAGCAGACGGCCGTCGCGGTCGACTCGGTAGTTGTCGGGCGTGACCATTCCGGATACCACCGCCTCGCCGAGTCCCCAGCTGGCCTCGATCACCCGCTCGGCGACACCGGTGACAGGGTTCCGCGTGAAAAGAACTCCGGCCACTTGCGCGTCCACGAGCTCCTGGACGACCACCCCCATGCGACATTCGGTCAGCAGGCCGTGTCGGGACCGGTAGGCGACCGCTGCTGGCTGGCGTGCGGAGGCGCGAACGCGTCGGATCGCCCGCACCACCTCGCCAACCCCGGAGACGGCGAGAACGGTTTCGTGCGCGCCAGCAAAGCTGGCCGCTTCGGAGTCCTCGCCGATCGCGCTGGACCTTACCGCGACTGGCGTGTCGAGCCAGCCCGCGCCCACGCACGCGGCGTGCACGTCAGCGAGAGGGCCTTGTTCACCGCAGGTCACCCCCTCGACCTCGTCGGCCGAGATCGCAAACCCTGTCGGTACCGGCAGGCCGGCCCTGACCGCTGCACCGAGATGCACCGCCTTCGCGCCGAACGCTGCCGTCTCACAGGCGTCGGCCAACGACCGGATCATGTCGCGCCTACGGCAACAGTGTGACCTCGCCGACGTCCCCGTCCACACGGATGCGCGCACCGTCCGGGATCCGCCGGGTTGCTTCGCGGGTACCGACCACCCCGGGGATCCCGTACTCCCGTGCGACGATCGCCGCGTGGCAGAGCTGCCCGCCCCGGTCGGTGACGATCGCGCCGAGCAGCGGCAGCACCACGTTGAAGTACGGAGACGTCATCCGGGTGACGAGGACGTCGCCGCGGTGGATGCGGGTGAAGTCGTCGGTGCTGCCCACGACTCGGGCGGTACCCTCGAACGATCCGGCGTATACCGCCAGTCCGCGCAGGACAGTGTCGGTGTTCGGAGTCTCCGCGGCCTGGAAGATGTGTTGCATTCCCGCGTTCGCCGCGAGGGCGGCTCGCCACACCGGGGGAGGGAGCGTCTCGAGCGGCGGCGGCGGTGCGGGTGGGGGGCCGAGGAGCGGCGGGGCGTCGTCGACGGTGCGGGTGGTGCGCCAGCGGAATCGCTCCGACATCTCATCGGCGCTCGGGCCGGGTCGGCCCAGCAGGAGAGCGGCGAGCTCGGCCGCGTCGGCATCCACCGCGTGCGACGGCTCGGCCAGCCTCCCCCTGCCGTGCAGGCGGCGACCGGCCTCCAGGACCGCCCTGCGCGCCAGGCCGGTCGCCCAGCCGTCGGAGTACACCGCACGCTCGTCACGGAGCCTGTTCACGAAACGGGCTTCGCCCAGACGTTCCTCGAACTCCGATCTGTGCTCAGCGGGGACTCGATCCAGGATCGGGGTCGTTCCTGAGGCGTCGGCCGGAGCCGGTCCCGCTCCGGCGGCAGCCGCTCGGATCGCCTCCACCAGGAGCTCGGGCAGCTCCCCGGTGGTGGGATCCGCGACGTCGTAGCCGACAGAGCGGTACCAGACGGCGTCGAGGTACGCACCTGCCGCCGCCCCGAGGGCGGCGTCAGCGCGCAGTGCTGCCAGCTTCTCTGCCGCGGGTAGCTCGGCGCCGAGGATCCCCATGGCGTCGTCGTTCCCTGCGATCAACCGCACCAGCCCGTCCAGCTCGTCGGCCGCGAAGCCGACGGAGATGCGCGAGGTACCGCGCAGCAGCTGCATCAGGTCCCGGGCGTCGAGGTCGGTGCGTTCTTGCGCGAACGCCAGGAAGTCGCCGACGGGAACGAGGGCCGCGGTGTTGTACGCGTGGTGCAGGTACTCCATCGCTTCTAGGTGGTCACAGCAACGGCGCAAGTGGGTGGACAGCTCCTCGTCCGACAACGCCGTCGGGTCGACGTCCTGCAGGCTCCGGTGTGCGGCCACCGCTGCCGGCCGGTCCACCTGGTCCCATCGAGCAAGGTCGTCCCGCCAGCGCTTGGCCTCGAACGCGCGCGCCGACGTCTCGATCCGCGCCCGCATCTCCTCCGGGCTCACGGACCCGTCCGCGCCGTACCCGACCAGCCGCATGTAGACGAACCCGTTGACCAGCGCCGGCTGCAGATGACTGATCAGCCAGCCGTAGCGCGCCGTCCCCTCGGCGAAGCCCCGTGGGAGCCCCGCCAGGACCGCTTCCGCGGAGAACCTGCTGACCGGCCGCTGATTATGAGTCGTCTCCAGCTCCCACGACCCCGGCCCCGGCGCTGCGCACACGCGCTCGCTCATGCAAGCCTCACTCGTCAGCCCCGAATCCGGCCCGCCAGCCGGAAGGCGCCTCGCCGCGCGGCGCTCGTCACGCGACAGGAGGTACTACCTCCTGTTCGTGCAGGATTCCACCATTGCGGGCGCGGCACCAGTGCCTCTCACCTATTCACCGGCAAGCGCCTGGCAGGGCAACAACAAGCTGTCGCCGGCCGATGCGGTCGAGCGAGAGGCCACTTGCCGGGCTGCCACCAGCCACGCACTGCAGCAGGTTCAACCTTACGGTACTAACCTTTAACAGCAGCGCTTGCCGTGAAAGGATATGAAGGATGGCGCGATGGGAGCGGGCGCACTGGGAGTCCAGTGTGGCCGCCGGTGTCCCCAGGCGCGACCGTCGTAGCGGGACCTATCACCGATACCTGCCGGACCACCTGGACGGCCGCCCCCTCGCGATCGACCCCCCGCTGTCGCGCCGGCTGGCCGTCGCCGAGCGCGCGGTGCGAGCGCTCAGCGGCCTGGGAGCAGAGTCGCTGGCTGGGGTTGCGCGCTTCCTGCTCCGCTCCGAGGCCATCGCCAGCTCGCGCATCGAGGGTGTCGCTCCGTCACCTCAACAGGTGGCTCTGGCAGAGCTGGGGACACAAGAGTCCGTCCGTGGTGTCAGCGAGCAGGCACGGCTCGTCGCGAACAACATGACCGTCGTCCGCCAGGCGACCTCCGACCTGGTCGCCGTCGACGAGGTCACGGTTGCGCACGTCGTCGACCTGCACGCAGCGCTGCTCCCGGAGGATGCGCGCCGCCACGGGCTGAGAACCGTGCAGAACTGGATCGGCGGTTCGACGTGGCACCCGCTGGATGCCGACTTCGTCCCGCCACCCCACGAGCAGGTCCCCGAGCTCATGAATGACCTTGTCGCGTACCTGAACGGAGCGGTGCACTCACCGATCGTCCACGCCGCCCTCGTCCACGCGCAGTTCGAGACGATCCACCCGTTCACCGACGGCAACGGACGCGTCGGGCGAGCGCTCATCCACACCGTCCTCACCCGCCGCGGGCTCACCCCGGCCGCGGTCCTCCCCGTCAGCCTCGTGCTCGCGACCCTTCGGGAGGCCTACGTGGAGGGGCTGGCGCGCTACCGGTATCACGGCGAGGCGTCGAGTGTGTCCGCCACGAGCGGGGTGCGCAGCTGGCTGGCGACGTTCACCGAGACCGCGATGATCGCGGCGCAGCAGTCCGCAGACCTCGTGACGAGAGTCCTTGCGCTGGAGGAGGACTGGCGGCAAAGGCTGGCCACGCACCGCTCGGCCCGTGGGGTCCGAGAGATGCCGCGTGCCGGCTCTGCCAGCGCACGGCTGCTCGCCGTCCTACCCGAGGCGCCTGTCGTGACCGCCCGGAGCGCACAGCGGATCCTCGGCGTGTCGTTTCCCGCGGCGGCATCCGCGCTTGACGAGCTGCACGCGGCGTCGGTTCTGGACACGCGCACCGTGGACAGGGGGGCGACTGCCTACGTCGCAACCGAGGTGCTCGACCTCATCACGACGACGGAGCGACGGCTCGCCAGCACCGCCTTCGACACGAGGGTCGCTGCACCTCGGCGCGCCGTTCCCACACCGCCCCACCAAGAGCAGTCGCCCGAGTGAAGGGTGTCAACGGCGGGAACGTCTACGCCGCCGACACGCTGCCTCTGTCGCCGTCCACGGTCACGCGCTGCGCGTCGGTCAGCACGCTCGTGCCTCGCACTGTGCCCATGACGGCAGGTATGCCGTACTCCCGCGCGACGATCGCGGCGTGCGAGGCGAGCCCGCCGGAGTCGACGACAACGGCGGCGGCCCGCTGGAACAGCGGTGTCCACGCCGGGTTGGTGTAGGGGCACACGAGGACGTCGCCGGGGCGGAGCGCCGAGAACCGCTCCGGTCCCGAGATCACGCGTGCCGGTCCGGTGGCGCGGCCGCCGCTGGCACCGGTCCCGTGTACCAGGGCGTCGGGGTCCGGCTGCTGCCGCGAAGGCGCTGCCAGCTCCACGGCCGTGATCATCGGTACACCCACGAGCTCGGCCCGCCTGGCGGTGCGCTCCGCCACCGCCCTGCGGAGCCGCTCCGCGTCGGCGGCGGACAGCGTGACCGGCTCGCCGATGTTCTCGAGCTCCTCCAGCCTCAGGTGCCAGACGTCGTCCGCGTCGCTCAGGACGCCGGCGTCGGCCAGCCGCCGTCCGCACTCGAGGGCGACGTGCCTGAGCAGCGGGATGGCCTCAGTGAGGTGGAAGTGCGTGTCCTCGCGCATGGCGACACCGGCGCGGGCGGCTGCGACCAGGTGCTCGACCGGGTGCCGCGAGCGGGTGGCCCTGACGAGGCGATGCCGGAGCAGGCGGCGCATGGCCATGGCGGGCTCGTTCCGTCGCCCCGTTTCGGGCGGCTGCTCGGCGAGGAGCGAGACGATTCCGAGGACGGTCGCGGGCGCGTCAGCCCATGTGGGTTCCGAGACCAGCAGCGGGCTGGTGGTCTCACGGTGCCCGTACTCGGCGACGAAGCCGCGGAAAGCGGTCGCGAAGTCGTCGAACCGCGGGTCGGCCGTGATGTTCTCGAGCAGCTCGGAGGGCGTCATGTCCGCGAACGCCTGCCGCAGGAAGGCGTCGGCCCGCACCCGGGCTGCCAGGTCTTCCAGGGCGCAGTTCGTGTCGCTCGTGCGGGTTGGAGCTCCGGCCGTCAGCATCGCGAACAGCTCGGACAGGCGGAGCGCCTTCAGCAGCAGACGCAACAGGAGGAGGGTGACGCCGACGCGCGGGAAGTAGTCGACGCGCAGGGCCGTCAGGAGCCGGGTCGCAGCGAGCGCCCGCCGCGGAAGGCGGACCAGCTCGGCCCACCCGAGCGTGCGAAGGTCGGTCGCGGCCAGCTCGTCGACCTCCCGGCGAAAGCACGCGAAGCGGGGATCGGCCGACCACATGGCGGCGTCGAAGCGGCGCACCCTCGGCAGGACCCGCGCCGGCGCGGTCAGCGTCCTGAGAGTGGGGCGCGGCAGGACCGGTCTGAAGCGCCGGACGACGCCCCCCGCCTCCGGGAGTATCTCGCCGAAGTCGGTACGGAGGCCCAGGTTGTCGAGCATGTCGGTGACCATTCGGGAGATCCCGGGCACGATCCAGGCGCTGACGTCGAGCGGGTAGGGCCGCGCGCT